>NZ_QTZO01000009.1 GCF_004025585.1 Pseudodesulfovibrio sp. S3 | reverse complement strand
AACAGTGAATATAGTCGGAAGAGTCAGATGTGAAGAAGGGACAACGCCTACAGTGCTGCAGTGTGCATATCCCTACTGAAACAGTTGTTGCAGTTCCACGGTCAGGGGAGCGGCGCTCCAGAAGAACAGGAGGATGATCACGGCTGTCATGATCACCAACATGCCCGCCTTGGTCTTGCTGACACCGGTGGTCTTGAACAGGCCGATGCCGATGAGGACTGCCCGGACCGGTTCCATGATGATCGCCAGGCCGGGAATCCAGGAAACGACCATGACCGCACCGCTGGCATAGGCATAGACGTTGAAGATCCTGCCGTAGGGGACTCTCTTTGTTCCTGTCATGCCGAACAGGATGAAGGTGATGGCGGCCCCGAAAGCGGGCATGATGATCGCGTTGGCCATCATGATCACGCCCATGGACAGTGAATTTTCAAAGAAATAGGTCATGCTGACGGAACAATAGAAGATGCCCGAGATCATGAGAAAGAACAGTGCCCGTCTGGAACCTGCCTCTGATGAGACCTTTTCAAAATGCTTGCCTGGAGATCGCATGACGTCCAGAATGGTTTCGAAATATTCCCGGATGCCCATCCTGGAATTGTTTGCGCACGTGGCTTCCATAGCTCCCCCCTCGTGTTCAGAAATATTCTTTCGTATATTCGACGACGCCCCAAATGAGCATGGCAAGGGTCATGACGAACAGGACCCTTCTTTCAGTCTGTTTGGAAAAATAGGTGACCCCGTTTTCATGAACGAAGCGGTGGTCGTTGTTGGTTTCAGTTTTCATGGTTTTCTCCTTGTATGGCCCGGCGGCCCGCCCGAAAACGGGCCGCCGGGGTGTTGGATGTCGGTTCAGGCTCGTCAGAAGGATGGGAGACTGCCGAACCCGATACCAGTCCAGTAGACTGCAGTAAGCAGCACGATCATGATGTTGGCGACAAACCACATCGGAATGCCGACCCTCAGGTAGTCCTTGGGTTCCAGATAACCGGACGCATACACAATGGCGTTCGGCGGCGTACCAATGATGAGGCAGTAGGCGAAGGAAGATGCGACTGCCGTTGCCATGGCCATGAACGGAAGGAACGTGGTTCCCGGATGGACGATGCTGGCCATGTTCAGGGTGATGGGGCCGACTGCGGCAGCTGCCGGACCGTCGGCCATCAGGTTGGTCAGGACCGCAGTCAGACCGTTGGAGGTAAGCATCAGCGGGATGCCTTCACTCATTCCCAGCGGGGCCAGCATGTCGATGACGGACTGGGCCAGCCAGTAGGCTGCGCCGGTCTTGTCGAGGGTACGGCCAAAGATGATGGCCCCCGCGTACAGCCAGACAACACCCCAGTCGACCTTCTCCTGGTAGTCGCGCCAGTTGACCACGCCTGCCAGCAGGTAGGCGACGGCTCCGGCAACCGCAATGACACCGATGCCCAGGCGGATGGGATAGATTCCAAGGTTGTAGAATTCCTTTTCCGTGAACCAGCCGAAGACCATGACGGCAAAGATGATCATTGCCCAGATCTGATGCTTGTTCCACTTGCCCATCTTGACGATTTCACCCTCAAGGTGCTTCATGGCCGGGGCCAATGAACGGATGCGGGGCTTGAAGATCATGTTGGTCGTGATCCAGGTGATGGGAATCATGATGATGACGAACGGCATACAATACATGATCCACTGGGCGTAGCCGATGTCCATGCCGAACATGTCGGACAGGTAGGTCATCATGATGACGTTGCGAGCGCCGCCGGAAGGCGCGCCCGGACCGCCGATGTTGCACGCCATGGCAATGGAGATCATCAGCATCTTGGCCAATTCCTTGTCCTCGGGAACCTCGTCGGTCAGGCTGTTCTGATAAAGCAGCATACCGATGGGCAGGAACATGGCTGCCAAGGCATGGTCGGAGATGAACGCTGCAAGCGGGCTGATGACCACGAAGAAGATCAGCGTGATCCAGCGGACGTTGGGCACGGCGAGCCTCTTGAACATCATCAGGCACATGCGTTTGTCCACGCCCGTCTTGACAAAGGCGGCCGCAAACATCAGCGAACCCATGATGAACCAGCAGGCGTCATCCCAGTAGAGGCCCGCTACTTCGCTTCGTGAGACCACGCCTGTAAAAACCAGAATCAATCCTATGCAGAAAGCCACGCCGGGAAGCGGCATGCACTCGGTCATGAAGCAGAAAACCACGAACACGACCATGGCGATGGCGACCTTGATTTTCCAGGCACCGCCTGACGCGCTCTTCTGATCCCTCTTGGAAAGGTCATCGTAATTGAGACCGTTCAACCGCAGGTCGAATGCGCTCTTCATGGTGTTGAGGTAGGTCTCTTCCGAAACATTGTCCGTGATAAACGCAATGGCCTTGGCGAAGTTGGCCGCATCAACAGGGATATCGTATTTGGTTGCCCACTTTTCATTACGCTTGAGCATGCGGGCCTTGCTCAGCGCGCCCATGCGCATGTTCTGTTCCATCATGCGTGCGGTGAGAATCTCCCACTGCTCGCAATCAGAGCTATTCTTGCTGAAGAGTTGTTCGCAAAGGTAGTTGGTCACCACCTTGGGGCCGACCGAATACTGCATGCCCACCTTCTTCATGCCCTCAGGGGTGGGAAGAAGCAGAATTACAGTGAAAAGCACCACCGGAATTATGAGCAGCTTCCAATTTACGAACTTGTCGTAACCGGTTGCTTTCTTTTTTGCTTGAGCCATTTGTAACCCCTATATTTTAAGCTTCAGATCGTTCAGCCGGCTGAAATGATCCTGGCGATTTCGTAAAAAAGCTCCTGCTCCCGCACGATTCCGACGTCCTTGCCGTTGGCCTGGACCAACATGCGCCGCGCCGGAAGCGTGACCATGGTATTGGCCACGTCCATGAGGTTGGAGTTGCCCTCTATGACCGGAAGGGTGTCGGACATGTATTCCTGGACCGGATTGCCCATGACCTCTTTCACCCTGGAGGTGAACAGGCCCTGCCAGAACATGGCCGAATACTGGAGGCTGTCAGCCATGGACGGTTTGGGGGCGGAGAGATAGCCGGGCCTGACTGCATCGATGAGGTCAAGCGGGCTGAGCAGACCGGCCACGCTGCCGTCGACATTCGTCACCAGCACGGAACGGTGTCCGGTGTCCATGAGCCTGTCCGTGGCCATCAGATGCCGCATGGCCTTTTCCAGTGCCTGGATAGCCTCTCTTACGGTGCTGTCCAGGGGTATCTGGGTATACCGCTCCAAAGGAATCATGATGTCGATGGTCAGTTTCTCGACATACGGGGCCTTGGTGGCGTAGTCGTGGGCGTCCTGGATTTTCACGCCCAACAAATCCACGTCACACGGCTTGGCCAAATAATCGAACGCGCCTGTTTCGTAGGCTTTCTGCGCTCCGGGAACATCCCCATGCCCTGTCAGCATGATGACCGGGAGATCAGGATTTTTCACCTTGATAAGTTTCAGGGTTTCGTGACCGTCAAGACCGCCCATCTTGACGTCCAGAATGACGACATCCGGGTTTTCATCCAACTTTGCCAGTGCCTCTTCCCCACTTGCCGCCAGGATTGTTTCGAATCCCTTGCGGGCCAGTATTTTCGCTGTCGTGGTGCGGAAGCGCTCCTCATCGTCGACCATGAGGACTTTGATTTTAACCATTACAACCTCCTTGAGTTTACTCGCTCAAATCTCCCTGCCCGGCTGTGGCATCGGCCATACGTGCAGAGTGTATTTTCTGTTTCTGAAGCGTCACCTTTTCAAAGGCCGCTTCTGCTTTTCTGAGAAAATCCTTCATACTCACAGGTTTGATCAGATAGTCCAAGGCACCGAGTTTCAGGCCCTCCACGGCCGTCTCCATGGTGGCGTGCCCGGTGAGAATGATGACTTCACTCAAAGGATGATCCTTCTTGATGCGCTGCAACGTTTCCATGCCGTCCATGCCCGGCATCTTGAGATCGAGAAAAATGACGTGCACCTCGCATGTTTCGAGCACCTCAAGAGCCTCTTTGCCCGATGTGGCCGTAAGCGCCTGAATACCAATCTTCTCAAAGAGTTTTTTCGTGGTGCTGAGCAGACGCTCCTCATCGTCCACGAGCAGAATTTTCAAATGTTCCATGGTGTCACCATTTTTTTATGCATGTTGTTCGGCCAAGACGAAGCGTGTTTAGCAACCAGCGTGCCAAATTTATCTTATTGTAATTTATGAATATATTTTGGCAAAACAATCGCCGAATCATGTTGCCAGATAAAAAGTCGCGCCAATATCGATGGAGACGTCGTTGCAAAATACCCGGGAATAAAGCCGGTGGGGACTCCGAGGAGCGGTTGTTTTTCAAGGAATTCCCGAAACAACTTCCACTGGACGGAACAGCGTCATATAAGGCAAGGCATGAATACTGCTAGCGATGTTACGATCGTGTGACATTGCCGCACACGCAGAGCAGGCGAGGAGAGATTTGATGGCCGCACCTTCCGTATTCTACGACAAGAATGACTATAAGCTTCTGGAAATTCTCGAAGATCTATTGAATCGAGAAGTAGACCATGCGCAGTTCAAAACCATTTTGGAGCCGTATCTCAAGCCCCATGGCATCAAGGAATTGGCCGCTGCGCCCGGATTGCGCATTGCCTATGCCATCATGCACCTGCTGCAATCCCTGAAATCCGACCAGGCCTCCGACAGAATCAAGGCTCTCATTTCCTTGCGCGACGAGACCCTGACTGCAGCCAGGGACAGCAGACGCAACAACCGGGCTCGGGTTCTGATCCAGATCGGCAAGGAGCTGATACGGGCCAAAGGCAACCGTCCCAAGCAGTTGGCGTTGGCCCATGATTTCCGGCGGGCCGCCAAAGGAAAGGTCGCATTCCTGCGGGCTCAACTGCGCAAATATCATCTCCTTGAAATGCCGGAGGAGTGGAATCAGATAACCTTTGACGACCGCGTACATGACGCCAACAGCAAGGGACGGAAATCGGCCACGCATTTGATCATGGACGCCTGGGTCAAGGGGATTCGGTACCTGACCGTCGTGTACTACGACTACATGGACCTCGACGTTGCCCGTGAACTCTTTGCCTCCGCAGCCATCCTGGGCATCAAGGTACGTATCGGCATCGAGTTCAAAGCGGTTTTTCGCGGCAGGTTCGTCAAGATCGACTGGGGTCCGAGCGGATTGCAGGACGACAGCGACATCGAAGGCGTTTTTCGACAGGAAGCCGTACAGAAACTGATGGAACAGGGCCGGGAAGTGCAGTCGCACCGCACACGGTACGTCCATGCGGCCATAGACGCGTTCAATGCAGTGCATCGGACATCGATCCAACAGGAATTCAACGTGCTTCTGCCGGAAATCGACCACGCCGACGTGGAACAATCCATCGGCACCGGGCAACCTTCGATCCAACATCTCGGCAACTACATTCATCAAATGGCAATGCCCCTGTTCCGCGATCGGGTGAATACCCTTCGTGAAGGGTACGATGAAGCCGACTATGATACCAAGGCGGCTTTTATCATGCAGGTCGAATCCCTGGATGCACTGGACGCGGACACGATTATTGCGCGATATCTCTGCCCAGAGGCCAACCCAGGCATTCCCGACCCGGACGCGCCCTCCTCCGAGCAAGGACCGGAACTGCTCTCGCTTTCGCCCGCGCAACTGACGACCCGTCTCCGCGATGCGGTCCCGGCCAGTCAGTTGACCCTGATACTCTCGGACCTGGAACTGGAGGATGTGCTTGAAATACTGTATGAATGCCACGGCAGAATTACCCATTTCGAGGTGTTCAACACCAAGAACCTGACCCCGCTTCAGTCAAAGCAACGAAAGCCGTTCTGCCAACTGCAACGGGCCATCAACGAACAGAATGCGGTCAAGCTCAAGCGGTTGATCCGCGATTGCATGGAACGGGTCCGCAACTCCGGTGCTGCGGATGCCGAAGACCGGGAACGCGTGCTGGCTTCGGTGCTCGCCAGGTTCAACGTCCTGCTTGAATACTACAAGCGGTCCACCCTCAAGACCAAGATAGGCAGCGGCTCTACCGGACGGTCCACCCGAACGCACGGGATGGGATTCGCCGTTGTGGAGACCATGCCGTTGTCGGCACAGAGAGAGGTCCGGCGACTGAGGAAAGGCGACCGGCTCCCGGTGGAAGGGATAGCCATTAAATCCAAGGAATACACGCTTCCGCGCACCACGCCCGGCATCTTCGGCGCCATTAAAAAGATTGCCGCACAGTTGCCGGTGTTGCGCAACCTGTTGTGCCGCACACGCAGTCGATGGCATGTGCGAGAGTATCGGGTGGAGGAAGCGTGCTGCGGCAACGTGGTGGCACTGGGCGGCATGAGCCATGAAGGAAACGGATTGGATTTTTTCGAGCATGACAAGTCCGGCCACCAGAAACCCTCCATTGGCCACTTGAACTCATCCCTGATGAACCTGCTCAAGATATTTGCAGGGTTCGTCCCGGCATTCCTCACCTTCTATCTCACCAAGGAATGGTGGGTGCTGGCCTATCTCGGAGGTGTGATCTGGTTCTCCATCACCGGGCTGCGGAATGTTATCCAGTCCATTCTCGGCGGAGGAGGGTTCCGGCGCTCACCATACCTTACGTGGAACAGCTACATAGATTGGGAAAGGATATCCGATTCGCTCCTGTACACCGGGTTTTCCGTCCCCCTGCTGGATTGGCTGTGCAAATCGGTCGTGCTGGATTCGATGTTCGGCATCACCACCACGACCGGTCCGCTTCTGCTCTACTCCATCATGGCGCTGACCAACGGCATCTACATTTCGAGTCACAACATCATCCGTGGATTGCCCAAGGAAGCGGCAGCGGCCAACTTCTTCCGAAGTGTCCTGTCCATTCCCATAGCAATGCTGTTCAACACAGGTGTGGAAATACTCCTGAACATGGCCGGGACAGCGGATCCAATGGCCGTCCTCCAGCTGTGGGCAGCGGTCATTTCCAAACTCGCCTCAGACTGCGTGGCCGGAGTCATCGAGGGGTGCGCGGACCGCAGACGCAACATCGCCATGCGCCAATGGGATTATTCGGAAAAGCTCAAGCAGGTTTTCGAAATCTTTTCCCGGCTGGAGATCGAGTACCCGACACAGGATATGCTCAAGGTGCTGAACACGCCGGGCGCCTTTCTCCAACTCACCCGGGAATCAAACACAAAACACCGCCCGGAATTGATAGCCAACGCTCTGGATTTGTTATATATAATAGCATACAAACCGCGCGCCCGCGAAGCCCTGCGTCAGGCCATGGCGACCATGTCGCAGGATGAAAAAGCGGTCTTTCTGGCCTCACAGCAGATACTGGCCGAAGAGCAGTACGTATCCCTGCTTTTCGTTGAAGGCCTGGTCGGACGCAACTTTTCCAAAGCGCTCTCTTTCTACCTGTTGCGGTATCGGGACTATCTCGATCAGATAAACCGGATAGCCGGCATAACAGCCACGGATAAACTCGAAAAAAGGGGCGTGGTCAACGCTTGCAGTACTTAGCCCGCCCCTCCCTTGGAGCTTAGCTGCTCTTGCCCGGTATCACCACGGTGAAGGTAGCGCCTTCACCCTTGCGGCTGTCCACCGTAAGTTCTCCGCCCATGGAGTCTATGATGCTGTGACAGACCGACAAACCAAGGCCCGTTCCCTGACCCGGAGCCTTGGTGGTAAAAAACGGCAGGAATATCTTGGCCAGGGTGTCCTGGCTCATGCCGGAGCCGTTATCCTTCACGGTAATGACCGCATTGCCCCGCTCATCGCCGTGCGCGGCAACATCAATCCTGCCACCATGGGAGCCGTTGCGTTCCACCACCGCGTGAATGGCATTGTTCATCAGGTTTATCATGACCTGCTGCAACTGACCGGGGTCCGCTTCAATTGACGGAACACCCGCATCCACCTCACAACTCAGCTGCACACCGTGAACCGTGGCCTTGTTCTCGACCATGGCCCATACCTTCGGCAGGTAGGTGGTCAGGTCAATGGGCTGCAATTGCGGGGCATCCTGCCTGCCGAAACGGAGAATCTCCCGCGTAATGGCGGCGCATCGCCCGATCTGAATCTGAAACTGTTCGGCTATTTCCATAATCTCAGGGATAGTGGTGCTGTCCCCCTTTTCCTCCGCGACATCCTTGAGATTCAAATCGAGCAATGCAAGGTCGGTCTTCATTATCTGGAGCGGGTTGTTGATCTCATGGGCGAACCCGGCAGCCATTTCTCCCAACTCGGCCAGCCTTGCCGCCTGCAACAGCTGATTCTCCAGCTTGTACACTGCCTCTGCCTGTTCGCGCAGGGTATCCAGCAGACGACGGCTTATAACGAAAGCCAGAGACACGATTATCGCCCCGCCGACGAGAAGAACCAGCGCAACCGCATATGCCGCCATGACCGTGGAGTGAAATGCCTCCTCCTTCTTCTGACGGACGAGGAGCCGCCACTTGCCGCCATTGATCAGAGCGGAAGCAAACAGATAGTCCACGGCCCTGTCTTCTCCGGTAAAGGTCATGAGTCCGTCGGTCTGGGCAGGATAGACGCACGTATCCCGCTCCAGCAATGCGCCACCTGAGCGCCGCCGGGTCTGAAACCACCCATCATGATTCACTATATACGCCTCACCGGAATCGCCGATATTGACCACGTTGACGATCTTCCCGAACACGCCGGGATCAATGGTTGCACGCAAAACCCACGCCTGCCCGTTCACATGTCGGGCAACAGCGATCACGAAGTGCGGGACACCCCGATAGCCCAGGAAAACATCACTGACGTAGTACCCATTCTTCAAAGTCTCCAGATACCATTGAGCCTCCCGGTAATCCTTGTCGGTCAACTCGTAAGGACCGGCATAGGCCACATGCCGCCCCTGCGGACCAATGATTCCCATATCCTGAAAAACGGCCCTGCCGACGCTCTGCATGGCATCGACTTCGTCTCTGACAGCCGCTCCCGTCAACGATTCAGCCGGAATCATGGTTAAAAACGACTCCAGGTCGTTGCGCCGTTCCCAAAGAAAATCATCAATCATTTTCTTGTGATCCAAGGCGACCTGCCGGATGGAAGAAATCGCGAACCGCTTGGTCACATCAGAAAAAGAGAAAAAACCCACGGCCACCGACAGCAGGAGGGGTACTGCGGGCATGAGGATCATGGTTGTGAGGAGGAGTTTGTGAGTCTCGCAAGATTTTGCGTTCTTCTTCATGGTAAATCCGCCCGATTGTTGCAAGATATAAATTTTTTTAATGATACATTTCAACTGGTAATTAATTTAGCAATACCACCAGCGTGGCGAGATGCTCTCAAGGCAGATTTAGCAATCATCATGCCAGAAAGCGTTTGACAAAGACTTGAAGTGGGCATACCCGCAAGACATGGGAGAAGCTCGGCATGCTGTCTCCCAAAGCCTTACCAAAAGGAAGAACCGATGTCAGAACCCAAGACTCCGAACATGCAGACTCCCTCCCCAAGGCGCAAACAAGCTCCCGGTCTCATTCGCAAACTCGGGTTACGCGGAAAGCTCCTTCTCGCCCTGCTCCCGTCCATCGTGCTCATTCTCCTGATAACCGGCTATGCCTCATATACGGTATCTGAAGAATTCATCGATATCGCGCTCAAACGCACCGTGAAGATGCACACCATGGCCGTTGCCCATGAGATGGAACAATATCTGGAAGAATGCCGCTCGGACCTTCTGTTCTTTGCACAAGGGGAAATGGATGCGGAAGCGCTGTCCACAATGTTTGAAAGACGTCTGGCCTCCGGCGGAAAGCCCTATTTCGAGCTGTGCTTCCTCCCGGCATCGGGAGGCCGCCCCGTGGTTTTGGTCCGGCAGGGCAAAACCGTCCACGAAATCCAGGAACCTGAACTTGAAAAGGTGCAGCCGACCCCCTTTGGAGAGCTGAACAGGGTCGGGACTCTTACGCCGGGACAGGTTGTACTTTCGGACATACTCGAAGTGACCTACCCCATACCCACCGAAAGAACCTCCAACAGGTTCAAAACCTCGAACGTCATCCGATTCTACACCAGTACTCCGGGAGACGGCTCGACTCCTCCCGGCATCCTGTTTCTGTCGGTCGATGCCACACGATTTCGCAATATCCTGTCCTGGCACAACTCCAAACAGTCACCTCTGTGGGCCTTTCCTCGAAGTGATGAGCTGCGATTCAGCTATTTCCTGAACAACGATGGGTGGATACTCTTTCAATCAGAGGACTATGCGGACACCGACAAAAAGCTGACCACATACCACGCTCGTGACGGATTCAGCGGAGCCCTTGGCAAACCCGGCCACAGTGCTGCCTTCCGGCCCAATGACAAGCAGGCGCTGTACTGGAATGCGGTGGCAGAGTTGCAAAAGGGCAAAACCGGCCTCCAGAAGGTGCCGGAGACTCATGCCGGGAATTCCGCGGTCAGTTCTTTCTATTTCAGCTATGCCCCGGTAACCTTTCGCAAAGATGCCCACAGCGCTCCCTCGGTCTATGGAGGGGTGGTCTTTGTGGACAGAAGCCAACTCCCCATTGTGGCCGGATACAAAAACCTGGACATGATGCTCCTGGTGACAGCCGGGACCATCATCCTGATTTCGATCCTCATATACTGGTTCGGACGAATTCTGACCAAGCCGATCAGCATCCTTGCCGCCAAGGTGAACTCTCAGAGTCGTATGGAAGAGATGGAAGAAATTCACCTTCCCTACAGCGGATTCGACATCACCACCCTGCAGGACTCCATCAATAACATCATCCGGCGGGTCAAAAAACAGATGGTGGAGATTCAGGCCAAGGACGAGGCCATCCTCAATGTCAACAGACGGGAATGCGCACCCCTTGACCGCGAACGGGAAACCCTGCTCGAAGCGGAACTGAACCGCATCCCGGAAATCATCGGCACCGGACCGGCCATTTCCAATATGAAGGTAAACATTCTCAAGGCCGCCCAAGTGGAGGTGGACGTGCTCATCACCGGAGAAACCGGCACGGGCAAGCAGTTGGTGGCCGAAGCCATCCACAACCACAGTGCCCGTTCGGAAATGCCCTTTGTCTCCATAAACTGCGGAGCGCTTGACGAGAACCTTCTGCTCGACGCCCTGTTCGGACACGTCAAAGGCGCATTTTCCGAGGCGAAAGAAGACAGGAACGGCGCATTCATTGAGGCCAACGGGGGAACCCTGTTCCTTGATGAGATTCAGTCTGCATCGCCCAAGGTCCAGCAATCGCTGCTCCGGGCTCTGGCCTCGCGAAAGGTAAAACCCCTGGGAAGCGACCGGGAGCTGGTCGTGGATGTGCGCATCGTGGCTGCGACCAACGAAGACATCCCTTCACTTATCGAGGACAAATCCTTCCGCGAGGATCTGTACTATCGGCTCAAGGTGGTCTCCATCGCCACACCCGCCCTGCGCGAACACCGGGAAAACATCGCGTTGCTCAGCGTCTATTATCTGAAACAGGCGGAAGCCCTGGCCGGGCGCGAGAACCTCAACCTGAGCAAGGGCGCCCTGGCCAAACTGACGAGCTATGACTGGCCCGGCAATGTTCGCGAATTGGTAAACTGCATCACCCGAGCCGCCGTCATGGCGGAAAACGACATCATCCAGCAGGAGGAAATCCGACTGGAAAACGAGCTCTATGCATGGCCGGCACACCTGGCCCAGCCACAGTCGTCCACGGACAACACCAAGTCGGCAGAGATAACCGCTGAAGAGCCGGAACGACCGGTACCGACCCGGCCGCAGGAACCGGAATCCGCGTTGAATGTACGCCAGAAGGAAGCATGGACCGTCATTCGCAAACAGGGGACCGTTACCCGCAAGGACTATCAGGATCTGGTCGGAGGGAACCTGCCTACGCGTACCGCCATTTATGATCTGCAGGATTTTGTCAAACGGGGACTGCTGGTCAAGCAGGGAAAAGGGCCATCCACCCGCTACGAAGTAACTGCCAAAGACTGACGCTCCCCGAACCGTGCTTTTCCCAAGCCCCCGCGAAGCACCCTTTGCAGGGGCTTGCCTTCTTTTCCTGATGGGAGAGCCGCTGACGCCCAGATGCGCCACCGCATTGACATCATGGGCGCCATGGCCGAGGGGGGTGCCGTCGGCCCAGACAGGCGTCTCGTCGATGTATTCCCGCACGATCCGGGGATGGGTATTGCGTACGTCCGCCATGGATTCTCCTCGGTGAAGGGCCTGTCGGGAAAAAAAATCTGACCTTAGCCTTTCAATCAAAGCCTCTGAGGCATCAAGGGATTGCCCGGAGAACCAAAAGCCCGACAGCGCGCGACCCCCTTTCGCTGGTCTACAAAAGCCACTTGTGATCCGGGGAGGCAAACCTGTTCCATGCCGCGTCCCCATGACCAGACCACTCCGATCCGCCAACCTGCTCCCGGCTCTCGCGCACCTGGTTGGCGGCCAAAAACATCACGTAAGGGACGGCAGGACCAAGGGTTCTGAGACCGGCCCCGGCGGTTTCAAGGACGGCGTAACCTGCTTTTTTTATACAGACAGAGACGCCCTAAAAATTCTTAATTGAATCTAAAGGGTTTTTTAGGTTACTAGAAGAACACGGCACGGGGCCGTGCGAGGGTGGAAGCACCAACCGGGAGATATCGTTAGGAGGAACGCGATGCGTAAATTTCTTTTTTCCGTTTGTCTTATATTGGCCATGCCGATGAGCGCAATGGCGGCGTCCGACATCATCGCCACCTATACCTATTCCGACGGGACCATGGTCACCATGTGCACCAGGGACAACCAGCATGTGCGCATGGACACTTCGCCCACGACCTACACCCTGCTGTCCAACGGCAAGGTCTACTCCGTGACCTGTGAAGACGGCCAGTGCAATGCCATGGACATGGGTGCCATGGCCGGTATGGCCAGCGGGCTTTCGTCCATGTTCGGCGGAGGCGACGACCCGGCCAATTACGAAGTCCGTTACGAAAAAACCGGCAAAACGGAAACCGTGGCCGGATACAAGGGCACGATATACGAAGCCGTGGTCCTCGAAGACGGGAAAGTGGTCAGCCGGGACGAGATGGTGCTGTCCACACACTCCAACATAAAGAAGCTCACCGACGGATGGATCGCCATGGCCGAAGTCCTGACCCATTCCATGGGCCAATCCTTCCAGGATTCCCTGGATGAGGCCAAGAAGATGGGCTACGGCGGCATGCTCCGCTACGGCGACCAGATGCGCCTGACCAAATTGGCCGTCAAGAATCTTAACTCCGCATACTACCAACTGCCCAAAGGCACGCAGCAGATGCAGGCCCAGCAGCCGACCCAGCAACAGGACAGCATGGGCCTGGACAACGACGCCAAGGAAATAGGCTACGACGCCAAGGAAGCGACCAAGGACGAGATCAAGGGCGGCATCCGCGATGCCATCGGCGACCTGTTCAACTGACCCCGCCCGGCACAATTCATGGCCCTGCAAAAACCCTTTGCAGGGCCTTTCTTCTAGCTGCCGGAACGCAGCAGAATTAGTTGGCGTTCCTGTCCATTTCCATTATCATGATTCCCAATGCGCTGTGTTGTCCCTCAACGATTGAAGGACGGTGCATGACCGGGCGCGAACCGGCCCGGCTTCTTTTGAAAAAGCCCGCATGAAACCGGGAACTTTTCACAACAACCGTGGAGGATGCATGACCCGCAAGTTCACCATACCCGCTCTCATTGCCTTGGTTCTGGTGTTGTTCACCGGCAATGCCCTGGCCGTCAATCCCGCCGTCATCTATGACATGGGCGGCAAATTCGACAAATCCTTCAACCAGGCAGCCCATATGGGGGCAGAAAAATTCTCCAATGAATTCGGCATAAAGTACCGTGATTTCGAGCCTACCAATGAATCCCAGTACGAACAGGCCCTGCGTCGCTTCGCAGCCCGAGGCAACGACCTGATCGTGGTGGTGGGTTTTTCCTTTGCCTCGGCGCTGGAAAAAATCGCCCCGGAATTTCCCGACACCAAGTTCGTCATCGTGGACATGGTCGTCGAACTGCCCAATGTCCAGTCCATCATCTTCAAGGAACATGAAGGTTCCTTCCTGGTGGGCATGTTGGCGGCCATGAAATCGCAGACCGGCAAGGTCGGATTCGTGGGCGGCATGGACGTACCCCTGATCCGCAAGTTCGCCCTGGGCTACAAGGAAGGCGCACAATATACGAACAAGGACATTGAGGTTTTTCAGAACATGACCGGCACCACCCCGGCTGCCTGGGGTGACCCGATCAAGGCCGGTGAGCTGGCCCGCTCCCAGTTCGACCGGGGCGCAGACGTCATCTTCACCGCAGCAGGCGGTTCCGGCATGGGCGTGCTCCAGGCCGCTGCCGACCTGAAGAAGTTCTCCATCGGTGTCGACTCCAACCAGAACTACATCCATCCCGGTTCTGTCCTGACCTCCATGGTCAAGCGCGTGGACCTGGCCGTGTACGAGGCCATGCGAGATGCCAAGGACGACTCGTGGAAACCCGGCCTCAAACTGCTGGGGCTTGCCGAAGGCGGCGTGGACTATGCGCTGGACAAATACAACGAGGCCCTGATCACCGACGAGATGAAGGCCAAGGTTGAGGCCGCCAAGGCCGACATCATCTCCGGCAAGATCAAGGTTACCAACTACTTCGACATCATGGACCAGTAACGCGGTCCCTTTGGGCATTCATCTGACGGCGGGGGCACCGGCTCCCGCCGCCGAACGCACCAATTGGTTGGCGTTCCTGTACATATTAATTATCATGCAGCCCGCTGCACCGCACACCCTTCCCGGATGGAAGGACTGCGGTAAACCGGGCGCGAACCGGTCAAACTTCTCTTGCCACAACCGCGTGGGAGCAGGGAGTGTTCACAGATACGTGGAGGATGCATGTCCCGCAAGCTCACCATACTGACTTTCATTGCCTTGGTTCTGGCGTTGTCCGCAGGCAATGCCCTGGCCATCAGCCCCGCCGTCCTCTACGACCAGGTAGGCAAATTCGACAAGTCCTTCAACCAGGCCGCATATTTCGGTGCCGAAAAATTCTCCAGGGAATTCGGCGTCACCTACCAGGACTTCACACCGACCAACGAGTCCCAGTACGAACAGGCCATGCGCCGTTTCGCCTCCCGCGGCAACGATCTGATCGTGGTGGTGGGCTTCTCCTATGCTTCGGTGCTGGAAAAAATCGCCCCGGAATTTCCCGACACCAAGTTCGTCATCGTGGACATGGTCGTGGACCAGCCCAATGTCCAGTCCATCATCTTCAAGGAACACGAAGGCTCCTTTCTGGTGGGCATGTTGGCAGCCATGAAGTCACAGACCGGCAAAGTGGGTTTCGTGGGCGGCATGGACATCCCCCTGATCCGCAAGTTCGCCCTGGGTTACAAGGAAGGCGCGCAGTATGTGAACAAGGACATCGCGATCTTCCAGAACATGACCGGCACCACCCCGGCTGCCTGGGGCGACCCGATCAAGGCCGGTGAACTGGCCCGCTCCCAGTTCGACCGGGGCGCGGACGTCGTCTATCAGGCAGCAGGCAGCTCCGGCCTGGGCGTGCTCCAGGCAGCGGCCGACCTGAACAAGTTCTCCATCGGCACCGATGCCAACCAGAACTACCTGCACCCCGGCTCTGTCCTGACCTCCATGGTCAAACGCGTTGACCTGGCCGTGTATGAAGCCATGCGCGACTTCAGGAACGGCACCTGGAAGCCCGGCCCCAGACTGCTGGGTCTGGCCGAAGGCGGCGTGGACTACTCGCTGGACAAATACAACGAAGCTCTCATCACCGAAGAAATGAAGGCCAGGGTGGAGGCCGCCAAGGCCGACATCATCTCAGGCAAGCTCAAGGTTACCAACTACTACGACATCATGGACAAATGACATGACCCCTTCGGGCAGCCATCCTTCAACGACAAAAGCGTCGACTCCCGCAGTTGAGCTCATCAAGCTGAACAAGTTTTTCGGTCTGGTCCACGCCAACCGCGACGTGTCCATGTCCGTGGCTCCGGGGACGGTGCACGGCATCGTGGGGGAAAACGGTGCAGGCAAGTCCACACTGATGGCCATGCTCTATGGTTTCTATCAGGCCACCTCCGGGCGCATCAAAATCCATGGCCAAGAGGTCAGGATCACCAGCCCCTCCCATGCCATCAGTTTCGGCATCGGCATGGTCCATCAGCACTTTATGCTGGTAGAGCCGTTCACGGTGCTGGAAAACGTCATCCTGGGGGCGGAAGAGGGCGGCCTGATCAAGACCTCCCTCAACCACGCCCGAAAGGAACTGGCCCGGCTTGGCCGGGAATACGGCCTGGAAGTTGACCCTGACGCCATTGTCGGAGATCTGCCCGTGGGTTTGCAACAGCGGGTGGAGATTCTCAAGGCCCTGTACCGGGGGGCAGAAACCCTGATCCTGGACGAGCCCACCGGCGTGCTCACGCCCCAGGAAGCGGACCAACTCTTTCGCATGCTCGACACCCTGCGCTCCCAGGGCAAAACCGTCATCCTCATCACACACAAACTGCGCGAAATCATGAAAACCACCGACACCGTCTCCATCATGCGGCGCGGCACCATGGTGGCCCACCGCAAGACCTCGGAGACGAGCAAGGAAGAGCTGGCGGAACTCATGGTCGGGCGCAAGGTCCTGCTCCAGGTGGAGAAGACCGAGGCCACACCGGGTGAGCCGATCCTGGAATTGGATAACGTCGGCTATGCGGACGAAGCGGGCGTGAACCGGCTCAAGGATATTTCCTTCACCCTGCGCAAGGGCGAAATTCTCGGCGTGGCCGGGGTCTCGGGCAACGGTCAGTCCGAACTGCTGGAGGTTCTGTCCGGGGTCTCCAAGGTGGCCCGTGGCTCCATCAGATTCAAGGGCCGCACCATTGCCGGTCCGGGTATCCACACCAATCCTCTGGGTATGCACGAGCTTGGCGTGGGCCACGTGGCCGAAGACCGCCATCACACCGGCATGGTCATGGATTTCACCGCAGCCGAGAACATGATCCTCGGCTACCACAACGGCCCGGATATCAACGGCCCCATACTCATGGACCTGAAAAAGGTCGATACGCTTTGCAGGCAATACATGGATAAATTCGATGTGCGCCCGCCCGACCCGGACCTTCCGGCCGCGGACTTTTCCGGCGGCAACCAGCAGAAGATCGTCCTGGCCCGAGAGTTCGAACGCGACCCGGAACTGCTCCTGGTGGGCCAGCCGACGCGCGGGGTGGATATCGGGGCCATCGAGTTCATCCACAAGAGCCTCATCTCACTGCGCGATCATGGCAAGGGCGTACTTCTTGTGTCGGTGGAATTGGACGAGATCCTGTCCCTGGCCGACCGTATCCTGGTCATGTTCGATGGCCGGATCGTGGGCGAAGTGGCCGCAGACGAAGCCGATGTACGCACCCTGGGACTGATGATGGCGGGCTGCGACCCGGCCCGGCAGCCCCGGACCGAATCCCGCGAGGAGGTGTCCTAGATGGCACAAGCCAAACTCCCCGGCTGGGTCAACGCGGGCCTCATTCCGGCACTCAACCTCCTTGTCGCCTTCCTGGTGTCCGGTTTGGTCATCCTGGCCATGGGCGAAAATCCGGTAGAGGCCTTCGGCTACCTGATATACGGAGCCTTCGGCTATGCCGAGGCCATCGGCTACACCCTGTTCTACGCCACCAACTTCATTTTCACCGGTCTGGCCGTGGCCGTGGCCTTCCACTGCTATCTGTTCAACATCGGCGGCGAAGGACAGGCATACATGGGCGGCCTGGGCATCGGCCTGGTCTGTCTGTACCTGGGCGACCTCCCGTTCTGGGCCATTCTGCCCCTGGCCGTTCTCGGCGGCGCACTGTTCGGTGCGGCCTGGGCGGCTGTCCCGGCCTATCTCCAGGCCAAACGGGGTTCCCACATCGTCATCACCACCATCATGTTCAACTTCATAGCCTCGTCGGTCATGACCTTCCTGCTGGTGGAATGGATGAAACGGCCCGGCTCCCAACTGCCTGAGACTACCCATTTTCCGGACCAGACCTGGATGCCGAAAATTTATGAACTTGCAAAACACCTCGGCGTGGACATGGCCCATTCCCCCCTGAACCTCGCCCTGGTCATCGCCCTGCTTTGCTGCGTCGCGGTATGGATATTCGTCTGGCACACCCGCTGGGGGTACGAGATGCGCGCCGTGGGCAGGAACCCGGCCGCTGCCGTATACGGCGGAATATCTCCGGCAAAGGCGATCATGATCAGCATGCTCATCTCCGGCGCACTGGCCGGAATGATGGGTTTGAACGAACTCATGGGCGTACAGCACCGGCTGATCATCAATTTCACCAACGGCTACGGATTCACGGGCATCGCCATAGCGCTCATGGGCCGCAACCATCCGGTGGGCATCGTCCTGGCCTCGCTGCTCATGGGCGCGCTGTTCCAGGGCGGAGCCGAACTGGCCTTTGAAATGCCCAACATCACCCGCGACATGATCTGGACCATCCAGGGATTCGTCATCCTGTTCACCGGCGCACTGGAGCACATGTTTCGGCCCCGGCTGGAAAGGATCTTCATCAAAAAGGACACGGAGGCAGCGGCATGAACGACATCCTGATGCATCTGGTCCTGGTGGCCGACGCCACCATCCGCATGTCCACCCCGCTCATCCTGGCCGCCATGGCCGGGCTCTGTTCGGAACGGGCCGCAGTCATCGATATCGGGCTGGAAGGCAAGATGCTCGGCGGCGCATTCGTTGCCGCAGCCGTAGCCTACACCACCGGCTCGGTCTGGCTCGGGCTGATCTGCGCCGTCATTGCCAGCATGCTGCTCTCACTCCTGCACGGCTTTGCCTGCATCACCCATCGCGGCAACCAGGTGGTCTCGGGCATGGCCATCAACATCGTGGTGGCCGGGCTGGCCCCGACATTGGGTCACGCCCTGTTCCACATCAACGGCGACACCCCGGCGCTCCCGGCCACAGCCCGATTCATGTCCGTCACCCTGCCCGGTGCCGAACTGCTCCGTGGCGTGCCAATCATCGGTCCCTTTTACTCCGAGCTGATCAGCGGACACAACCTGCTTACCTATCTGGCCTTTGCCCTTATTCCTTTCATCTCCTGGATGCTCTACAAGACCCGATTCGGGCTGCGCCTGCGGGCGGTAGGAGAAAATCCCGAGGCTGTGGACACAGCAGGCATCTCCGTGGAATGGCTGCGCTACCGGGCCGTGCTCATAGCGGGCGCGCTCTGCGGCATTGCCGGAGCCAGCCTGTCCACGGCGATGGGTGCAAGCTTCATCCGCGACATGACCGCCGGCAAGGGTTACCTCGCCCTGGCCGCCATGATTTTCGGCAAATGGAAACCGGGGCTGACCGTAACCGCCTGCCTGCTCTTCGCCTTTACCGATGCCATCCAGGCCCGGCTTCAGGGCGTGGAGCTGCCGCTGGTGGGCGAAATTCCGGTCCAGTTCATCATCATGCTGCCCTACGCCATGACCGTGATCCTGCTGGCCGGTTTCGTGGGCAAGGTGGTGGCCCCCAAGGCGGACGGCATCCCCTATATCAAGGAACGCTAGGTGACTCCCATGAAGAAACTCATCCGACTGGCCGTAGAAGCCCGCAACATGGCCCACGCGCCTTACTCCAACCATCCTGTGGGCGTGGCCCTGGTTACGGATACAGGCGAGATATTCACGGGCTGCAACGTGGAGAACGCAGCCTACCCGCTGGGCAGTTGCGCCGAACAATCCGCCATCAGCGCCATGGTGCGCGGCGGCGGGCGCGTCATCTCCGCACTGGTGGTGGTCGGCCCATCAAACGAGGCCTGCACCCCGTGCGGCGGTTGCCGCCAGCGCATCCGCGAATTCGCCACACCGGACACCGTCATCCATTCCTGCAACGAACAGGGAGTCCTGCTGACCATGACCATGGATGAACTGCTGCCCGAATCCTTCGGACCGGAAAACCTCAACAACCGAAAGATATGAAAGACAAACTGCACACACTAACGACCGAGGCCGCAAAGGTCCGGGCAAACGAAACCTATGCCCTGCGCACCCTGACCTCCATGGACCTGACCTCCCTTGGCGAGGACGACACCGATGCCATGATCATCGACCTGTGCGGACGCGCAGTCACGCCCAAAGGGCATGTGGCAGCCGTGTGCGTGTACGACAAATTCATCCCCTTGGCCCTGAAGGAACTGACCGGAACCGGGGTCCGCGTGGCCACGGTCTGCAATTTCCCCCACGGCACGCCGGATGCGGTTGCGGCCGTGGCCGAGGCCCGTGCCCAGGTGGCTGCCGGTGTTCATGAGGTGGATGTGGTTTTGCCCTACAAGCGCTACAAGGCAGGCCACCAGGACACGGCCATCGCCTTGTTGCAACAGGTCCGAGAGGTCTGCGGCGAAAGGGTCAAGCTCAAGGTCATCCTGGAGACCAGCCAGCTCCAATCCCTGAAGATCATCGAAGAGGCCAGCCGGGACGCCCTCATGGCGGGCGCGGATTTCATCAAGACCTCCACCGGCAAGGTGCCGGGAGGAGCCACCCTGGACGTGGCCGCGGTCATGCTCTCGGTCATCCGGGAAATGCAGCCCAAGGTGAGCCGCCCCCTGGGCTTCAAACCGTCGGGCGGCCTCAAGACCGTTTCCGATGCCGCAGGCTACCTGTATCTGGCCGACCTGATCATGGGCGAAGGCTGGGCCACGCCCGAGACCCTGCGCTTCGGTGCCAGCAGCCTGCTCAACGACGTCTTGCAGGAACTCGGCCTGGCCCCGGGCACAACAGACAACAGCAACTATTAAGACGCTCACTATAACGACACCCCCACCCGCGCAACGGCACTATCAAGTTTCGGAAAAGGAGGGATGGGGGGTCCGGGGGCACTCACATGACGTTCATACCGCAGGAAATCATTCGCAAAAAGCGAGACGGTTTGGCCCTGACCAGGGCCGAGATCGAGGCCATGGTCAGGGGCATCACGGACGAAACGGCCTCCGAAGGCCAAGTGGCGGCCTTTGCCATGGCCGTGTTCTTTCAGGGCATGACCATGGAAGAACGCATCGACCTGACCAGGGCCATGAAAAACTCGGGCACGGTCATCGACTGGCCGTCCCTCGGCTTTGCATCCGGGGTGGTGGACAAGCACTCCACCGGCGGGGTGGGCGACAAGGTCAGCCTGATCCTCGGTCCCCTGGCTGCGGCGTGCGGAGCATATAATCCCATGATCTCCGGGCGCGGCCTTGGGCATACGGGCGGCACGCTGGACAAATTCGACTCCATCCCCGGCTACAACACTGCACCGGACCTCGACACCTTTGCCAAGGTGGTCCGGGAAGCGGGCTGCGCCATCATCGGCCAGACCTCGGACCTGGCCCCTGCGGACAGGAGGCTCTATGCCATCCGCGACGTCACGGCCACGGTGGAATCGCTTGATTTGATCACCGCATCCATCCTGTCCAAGAAACTGGCAGCCGGGTTGCAGGGGCTGGTCATGGACGTGAAATTCGGATCAGGCGCGTTCATGACAAAATATGAGGACGCTGAAGAACTGGCCCGATCCATTGCCACGGTTGCCACAGGTGCAGGCGTGCCCACGGTGGCCCTGCTCACGGACATGAACGAGGTGCTTGGTAACAGCGTGGGCAATGCGCTGGAAGTGCAGGAGGCCGTGGATTTCCTCACGGGCAGAAGCCGGGAACCGCGCCTCAAGCAGGTCACCCTGGCCCTCACCGGCGAGATGCTCCTGCTGGCGGGCGTTGTCCGCAACATGGGCGAGGCCATGACCCGCATGAATGCGGCCCTGGACAGCGGCGCAGCGGCGGACCGCTTCGGCACAATGGTCGCGGCCCTGGGCGGGCCGAAGGATTTCGTGGAAAAGGCGGACACATATCTCGACAAGGCCCCTGCCAAACTGGCGGTATATCCCGAATCTGCGGGCTTTGTGACCGCCATGGACAACCGCGCCGTGGGCATGACCCTGGTGGCCATGGGGGGCGGCCGTTCCCGTGCGGACCAACCCATCGACTACGGGGTGGGCATGACGGATTTCGCCCACATCGGCGATCGGGTTGGGCCGGATGTCCCCTTGTGCTGGATATTTGCGCGGGACAAGGAACAGGCGTCCATGGCTGCCGGACGCATCCGCCAGGCCTTTGAGGTCGGACCGGACAGGCCTGCCGACAGGCCCGTGGTCAGAGAGCGAATCACCGGGGAAATGCCGTAATGGGCCGCGCCTTCATCCTTGTGCTGGACAGCCTCGGCATAGGCTGGGCACCGGACGCCGACCGGTTCGGCGATGCCGGAGCCGACACCCTGGGCCATATTGCCGAGGCGTGCACCAACGGCAAAGGTAACAGGGAAGGGGTACGCTCTGGGCCGCTTCACCTGCCGTGCATGAGCTCGCTGGGCATGGGCATGGCCGCCCAATTGGTCACCGGGGTGGTTCCGCCCGGTCTTCAATCGCCGGTCCTGCGCGGCCGGTTCGCGGCAGCACGCGAGATCAGCCGGGGCAAGGACACGCCCAGCGGCCACTGGGAGCTGGCAGGCGTGCCCGTGCATTTCGACTGGGGCTATTTCCCGCCGGATTTCCCGAGCTTTCCCGCACCGTTGATCGACGCACTCATCAAGCAGGGAAACCTGCCCGGCATCCTGGGCAACTGCCATGCCTCGGGCACTGAGATCATTGCCCGGCTCGGACAGGAGCACATGGAGTCGGGCAAGCCCATCTGCTATACTTCGGCGGACTCGGTCTTCCAGATCGCAGCCCACGAGAAAAGTTTCGGCCTAAACCGGCTCCTTGAATTGTGCGTCCTCACCAGGAAACTGCTGGAAGAGTATAATATCGGTCGGGTCATCGCCCGCCCCTTTGTCGGCGAACCCGGTGCCTTCACACGCACTCCCAACCGGCGGGATTACTCTCTGCCGCCGCCGGCCCCGACCCTGCTGGACAAGCTCCAAGAAGCCGGACGCGAGGTAGTCTCCGTGGGCAAGATTGCGGACATCTTCGCCCATCAGGGACTGACAAAGAAAGTCAAGGCGCCGGATTCGGACGGGTTGTTCGATCTGGTGGAGGAAGAGGTGGCAAACGCACCGGACGGCTCCCTGACCTTTGCCAACTTCGTGGAGTTCGACTCGGAATGGGGGCACCGCCGGGACGTGGCCGGATACGCGGCAGCCCTTGAGAGCATGGATAAGCGGATTTCCGGCCTGATCCCGCAGCTCAGGCCCGGCGATCTGGCCGTGATCACCGCCGACCACGGATGCGACCCCACATGGAAAGGGACAGACCACACCCGCGAATGCGTGCCGGTACTCCTGTTCGGACCGGAAGTCCTGCCCGGCACGGCAGGAGTGCGCGAGACCTTTGCCGACGTGGGCCAGACCGTGGCCGCGCACCTGGGCATCGATCCGCTTGATGACGGCAAGGCCATCCCGTTACGCTAAATCACGCCCCGAAATCGTCCAGCGTTTCCTGCATGAACTCGTAAAAGCGGCCCATGTGCAAGCCGTCGGCCAGGGCGTGGTGGACCTGCACGTTCACGGGCATACGCCAACGGCCGCCATGCTCCGTGAACTTGCCCCAGGCCACACGGGGAAAGCTGTCGTCCGGCCCTTGCACCGGGTGGTGCATGGAGGTGAAGGATACCCACGGCAGGCAGGTGGTGAAAATGAGGTCGTCGCGAGAACCGGAATCGTCCTTGAGCTCGGTCTGTTGCTTCCCGGCCTCAATGGCGCTGGAACAGGCCGCGTTGAACCCCTCCCACTCCGGCACATGGTCGAAATAGCAGAATGCAAACCGGTCACCGTCGATGGGCACCGTGGGCGCAGGGTGAACCATGTCGTACTGAACCACATCACGCCCTCGAAAGCGCTGCCTGAATTCCGGTATCCGGTTGCAAGCAGCCATGACCGCATACAGGCAGGCATTGAACACCGACACACCGCGCGGCTTGGCCGACAGGATCAGATCGGTCACATCCACTTCGGCGGTCAGGGAAAAATGCGGAGACGACAGGTTCCGAAAATAATCGTGAAGGCTCTTTCTCGGCCATGCAGTCATATCGATTTTCTTCATGACCCTTATTTTACTGGAACAATTGCCGGCTGTCAAAACAACCGGACAGCGACCATTATTTCAAAATCATCGACAAAATAACCCAACCGCCAAAATGCACTCGAAGAGAAGTGGGCCGAACCCGCCCCTCTTTTGAACGCAAATAATAATCATTTTTTTATTTTATTTTTTTCCTTTTGAATTTCAGCATCTTTTCTTTCAATTGACAGACTTCGAAACACTGACAAGTCGATGACGCGGCCAACAATTTTACACAGCAAGTTGTTTAAAAGTTTTGTAAACACTTATTATAAACCCTTAAACACCTGTGGTTGTGATTGTTGGTATGGCTTGGTCAAAAACAGCCATTCTATGAATTTGCACAGCTTAACGCTCACGGATTCCTGAATAATTCAATATTGACAATATATGAAGTTTAACCTAATTATTATGTAGGAAAACAAAATTATTTTTTCTTAAGAATAAAGGAGTGCATCATGTCTGAACAAGTACGCATAGACCTGCCCGGCTCTGGCTCGGAGCAGACCTACCAAATGATGGCTGATGCCCCGGTCCGATTCAACTTTGATATCACGGAAGCCGTACTCACCAGTTCCGGCAATGATCTGATCATTACCGTTGAGGGTGGCGGCTCGGTTGTTCTTCAGGATTATCTGACACTGGCCCAGGAAGGCTCTCTGCCGGTTTTCGAGCTCATGAACGGCGAGCAAGTTCCCGGCGATATCTATCTGTTCGCTTTTGGCGAAGTACAACAGACCTCAGATGCGGTCGAGACCGCTGCCGACGGCGCTGCCGGCGGCTCCGGCGCCGGCACATACTCCGACGACGCCGGCTCTCTGGGAGACGCGCTGGATGCGCTCGGCGGTCAGGACGACGCCTATGGCAGCACCACTTTGGCTACTGCCCCCGAAGACAGCGCCCCCCTCCTGGCTGAAAACGGCGCAGTGGTCTATCCCGAGAATGAAGCCGTACAGATCGTGCTCAACCCGAGCTACGAAGCCTCCAGCTATGGCGGAAGCAACTGGACCTATCTCAACGATGTGGATCACTGGAAGAATACCGGTGGCCCGCAGCAGCGTGCGGAAAGCTCCGGCTCGCAGCCCCACAGCCCCATGGAAACCTGGGGCCCCCGCATGCCGCAGACGCCTGAGGACGGTGTCCGCCACATGGAACTCGACTCCGTGCGAAACTCCGTTGATCAGCTTTCCCAGACCATCGCCACCCAGGAAGGCGAAGAGGTGACCATAACCTTCAATTTCGCCCCGCGCGTCGGCGGCGCCGTTGACAGGCTCGGCATGGATACCAACGACTTCGAGGTCACCCTGGGCGAACAGGTCGTGGCCACCGTCACCTGGGACGCCGAGTACGAAGACGGCGCATGGCTCGTGACGCTAGGCGAAGGCGTGACCACTGCCGACGGCAGCTCAGAGAACTTTCACTTCGTCAACTACGGCTATGAATACGGCCCGGACGAGTCCAGGAGCACAGACTGGACCGAGCTGTCCTTCAACGTGACCGCTGACCAGGATCACGCCAGCCTGACCTTCTCGGAATTCGCCGAGCATGACGACAGCTATGGAACCCTGATCGATTCCGTGACCGCTGTCCGCAATTTCCACACCTACACCGTGGGCGAAAACGGACATGAAGGAACCGAATACATCCAGGGCACCGACGGCGACGACGCCATCTTCGGCGCTTCCCGGGATGTGGTGGACGGCACCGAGCGCGATTTCGCCATGGCCGACGTCATCGACGGCCAGGGCGGCGACGATGCCTTGTACGGCGGCCAGAACCTGATCAACATCATCTCCGGCGGCGAAGGAGACGACTTCATCGTGGCCGGTCGACCCCTCGGAATCGGCGAAGGAGACGACAACGGCATCGGTTTCAACCTGATCATGCCCGGCAGCGGCAACGACTACGTCCGCATGGGCGAAGGAAGCGACGGCATCATCATCAATCAGGATGCCATGGTGAACGGCGAGACCATTCTGGTCGAGAACTTCACTGTGGGACGCCACCATGGCGGCGATGAATCTCAGGCCATATTGGGCGGCATCCTGGACGGTTCCGACCACATCTTCCTGGCCGACGGCCTGAGCGTCACAAATCAAACCTACGACGGAGACCTGCATCTGTTCGTCTCCGACGGCAGCAACACCATTGAAGTGACCCTGCTCGGCGTGAGTCCGTCCAGCATGGATTCGTTCGTCCATGACGGCCCTGAGTCCGATGCCCTGAACGACCTCGTGCAGAACATCATCGACTCCGGCACCAACTCTGTCGCCTAATACTCAACGAACATCCGAAACCGAACCCGGTCCCTTTTGGGGCCGGGTTTTTTTACACGAAAAACGGCCCCGACTGCATGAGCCGGGGCCGTATATCATTTTCGAATCAACAACCGCTATTCCACGACGAACCCGCCCACCGACTTGGGAGGGACATCCGTCCCGGCCTTTGCGGTTCCCTTTCCGGCTCCGCCCTTGCCGAAACCGCAGCTCTTCCTGGCTGAGGTCGAACTGACAATCTCCGTGACCGAAGCGACCATGCTGGCCATGTTGCCCAGATCCGCCGGGATGATCATGGTGTTGTTGGTCTTGGCCAGATTGCCGAATTCCTCGATATACTGCTGGGCCACCTTGAGGTTCATGGCTTCGGCACCGCCCGGCAGGTTGATGACCTCGGCCACCTTCTGCAAACCCTGCGCCGTGGCCTCGGCCACCAGCAGGATTTCCTGGGCCCGGCCCTGGGCCTCGTTGATGCGCTTTTGCTTCTCGCCCTCGGAGATCTGCACGGCCTCCTGCTTGAGCCCCTCGGAACGGTTGATACGGGACTGACGATCACCCTCGGACAGGGCGATGTCGCCGCGCTTTTCACGCTCGGCCTTCATCTGCCGCTCCATGGCCTCCATGACCGTGGCCGGAGGAGTGATATCCTTGATCTCGTAGCGCATGACCTTGACGCCCCACTCCTGGGCGGCCTCATCCACGGCCTGAATCACGGAATAGTTGATGGTCTCACGCTCTTCAAAGGTCTTGTCCAGGTCGATCTTGCCGATGGCGGACCGCAGCGATGTCTGGGCCAACTGGGATGCTGCAATATAATAGTTTTCGATACCGTAGCAGGACATCTTGGCGTCGATGACCCGGATGTAGAGCACGCCGTCGATGGTCACGGAAACGTTGTCCCGGGTGATGCAGCTCTGCGCCGGAATGTCCATGACCTCTTCCTTGAGGCTGCGTTTGTAGGCTATCTGGTCGATGAACGGGATGAGAATGTGCAGGCCCGCCCCGATGGTCTTGGAATACTTGCCGAGCCGCTCCACCACGAAATGGCTTTTCTGCGGCACGACCACGGCGGTCTTGACCAGCAGGACCACCAGTATCACGACGAATACCAGGGCCGTTATCAGGGATGTCAGGGTTGCTGGATCCATATCAATTCTCCTTTTCCACCACGAAGGCGTTTACATCTTTTTCGTCACGCTTGACGATGCGTACCACAGCCCCGGCGGGTACGGTCTCGCTGCAATGGGCACCCCAGAAGGAGCCCTGGAACTTGATACGGCCCGGCTGCGGGGGTTCAATGGCTTCCACGACCTCGGCCTGTCCGCCGATGGCTCCATCAACCTCCTCGTCTCCGGCCGTGGAACCGGAAAAAGTCGATGCCATAACCCTGCGAAACAAAAGAAGCAGGGCCAGGGAAGACACCCCGAACACCACGAGTTGCACCTGGATCGTGGACCCGAAAAAGGCCGTGACGCCGGCAATGAGCGCGCCCACTCCGAAAAAGATCACGATGAAGGCCGGCACCATCAATTCGGCAACGAGAAAGGCCACGCCAACGCCCAACCATATGAGCCAGAGCACATTTTCCACTGAGTTGAATATTTCCATGAATCCTCCTGAGGGAATATAGTAAATACCCTTCAAGGCCTTTGTTGTCGACTGCAATCGGGTGGAAATGAGAATAATCGAAACCTCGCTCCGGAAACGGGCTCCCTCCTTGCGCAACCGCTACCTCTGGTATAGTGTGCCTTTCGTGTTTAGATATTAAAATGTAAGAGTTGTTGAAATATATGAAGATTCGCATTTTCCTCCTGGCCATGACGCTCCTGCTGGCTGCGTGGCCCGCACAGGCTGAAGAAACAGACTACCTGGCCCTCATGGCCCAAAAATCCGAAATCAAGGCCATTGCCAAGGTCTCCAAGGTGCAGCGCATGAGTCCCAACGCGGACGGCACCATCAAGAGCGTCACCTTCAAAAAGATTTATGAAGTCACACCCTATACGCCCATGGCTTTCACCGGAAGTTGCAAGACCCTTGAGAGCAGTTGGCAAAAAAAAGCCGCAGGCATGGTCTATTTCAACCCGAAACCCGGCCAGCTTGTCTTTGTGACCATCACCACCAACGAGGGGGCCATCACCAGCTTCACGCCCATCACCCCCGAATTGGAACATGTGATCCGCACGGAACCCCACCGGCTGACCTACAGCCACGGCAAAGCCAAGATCACCCCCAAGGATTGGTAGCCCCTTTTTTTTGTAAAGAGACAGGCCCTGCCCCTTGACATCGTCCAACGTTTGGCTATATTGCCAAACATAAGGAGCGCAGACAACCGATGCAGGCAGATATCGTATTGAAAGACAGATTCGAAGAGCGGGCCAAGGTCATCAAGGCCATGGCGCACCCGTCCCGGCTGCTGATTATCGACGAGCTCTCCCGCGGCGAGAGGTGCGTATGCGACCTGCGCGACCTGGTCGGGGCGGATATGTCCACGGTCTCCAAACACCTCACCGTTCTCAAGAAGGCGGGCATCGTGACGGACGAACGGCAGGGAAAGCAGATATATTACCGGCTCAAGGTCCCCTGCGTGCTCAACTTCTTTCACTGCATCGAATCCGTGCTCGAGTCCAACAAGCGCTAAAAAATTTAACCCATCACTTGGCAAATCGGCCAAACGAGGTCCCATGTTCACACAACCAAACAACATTTCCTGCAATTGCCAGTCTGAACAAACCGAAAAGAACGGCGGGGCCGGGAATTCCGGCCTGCTCCGCACCCTGCTCATGGGAGGGGCGGCCCTGGCCGTCTGGTTCGTTGTCTACGAGCAATTGCTGCCGTTCTCGAACTGGTTTGCCTATTCCCTGCTCGGCATGGGGCCGGAGAGCCATCTCGGCTCGGCCGTCCAGTTCTTTGTCTATGACACGCCCAAGGTGCTCATGCTCCTGGTACTGGTCGTGTACGGCGTGGGCATCCTGCGCTCCTTCGTGACCGTGAACTGGACGCGCAGCTTCCTGGCCGGAAAACGGGAATCCGCGGGCAACGTTCTGGCCGCCCTGCTCGGCGTGGTCACCCCCTTCTGTTCCTGCTCGGCCGTGCCGCTGTTCATCGGGTTCATGACCGCAGGCATCCCGCTGGGCGTGACCTTCTCCTTCCTGATCGCCGCGCCCATGGTCAACGAGATCGCGCTGGTCCTGCTGTACGGCCTGCTCGGCTGGAAGATTGCGGCCCTGTATTTCGTCACCGGCATCAGCATCGCCGTGGTGGCGGGCTGGGTCATGGGTCGCCTCGGCCTGGAAGAGCATGTGGAGGACTGGGTCAGGGAAATACGCGCCGGTGAGGCCGCCAGTGAAGAAAGCATGACCTGGGCCAAACGGCTCGACTACGCCCTTGATTCCGTCAAGGATATCGTGGGGCGGGTCTGGAAATTCGTGGTGCTCGGCATTGCGGTGGGCGCGGCTATCCACGGCTACGTCCCCGAAGGCCAGTTGGCCGGGATCATGGGCAGCGAGGCGTGGTGGTCCGTGCCCTTGAGCGTCATCCTGGGCATCCCCATGTACACCAATGCCGCAGGTGTCATCCCGGTGGTGGAGGCCCTGCTCGGCAAGGGAGCGGCGCTCGGCACGGTCCTCGCCTTCATGATGTCCGTCATCGCCCTGTCCTTCCCGGAGATGGTCATCCTGCGCAAGGTCCTCAAGCCCCGGCTCATCGCGGTCTTCATCGCGGTGGTGGGCTGCGGCATCCTCATTGTCGGCTACCTTTTCAACGCCGTCATCTAATCAACCTATCAGGAGTATATCATGAAGATTCTGGTCATGGGCCCCGGCTGCCCCAAGTGTGAACAGGCCGAAAAGACCGTACGCGAAGCCGTTGCCGAAGCAGGCATTGAAGCGGACATCGAAAAGGTCAAGGACTTCCAGGAAATCGCCAAGCACGGCATCTTCTCCACCCCGGCCGTGGTCATCGACGGCGAGGTCAAGGTGGTGGGCAAGGCTCCGAGCAAAAAAGAAGTGCTCGGCTGGTTGAAATAATACCCCCGCAAAAACAAAGGATCACTGTCATGTCAAAATGTGCCTGTTCATGCGAAGCGGCTCCGAAATTCGTGTTTTCCTGTTCCGGCGCAGCAGACGTCGGCGAGGTGGCGGACCAGGCTGCCAGAGAATTGTCCCGGCAGGGTAAGATCAAAATGTTCTGCCTGGCCGGAATCGGCGGCAAGGTGTCCGGCATTGTGAAAAGCACCGAGGCAGCGGACCAGATTGTCGCCATTGACGGCTGCCCGCTGAATTGTGCGCGCAAGACCCTGGAAGAAGCCGGTTTTTCCGGTTTTGAGCACGTGGAACTCGACGGTCTTGGCCTGAAAAAAGGCGAGTCGCCTGCTTCCGCGGAAAACATCGATATCGTCGTTCAAGAAGTCTCGAAACGTATTCAAGGATAAAATTCGTGTTCAAAAGAGTGACTGTTCTGATCTCCTGTCTGATCCTTGTGGGGATGTCCCATGCCGCTTGTTCCGAAGAAGCACCGATGCCGGACAAGACAACTGCATCGGCGTTGGATTTGATTTCCGGCGAACCTCAAAAACTGCCGATTCAGGGGATGGTCACCATGGTGGACATCGGCGCCCACGCCTGCATCCCCTGCAAGATGATGACGCCGATAATCGAAGAACTGTCAAAAGAATATGAGGGGCGGGCCGCCATCGCCTTCATAGATGTGTGGAAACACCGGGAACAGGCCTCCAGGTACGGCATCAGTGCAATACCCACCCAGATCTTCTACGACCCTCAAGGCAAGGAACAATATCGGCACACGGGCTTCCTGGACAAGCAAAGCATCGTTGCAAAGCTGGCTGAACTTGGTGTGAAAGAGGATTGAACGTGGACCAGTTGTTCCTTCTCATCAATGAGTGGATGACATCGGGGCTGCTGCTCGGTGCGCTGGGATGTTTCCTATGGGGAATGGTCAGCGTACTGTTCAGCCCCTGTCACCTGGCTTCCATCCCCCTCATAGTCGGGTATGTGGCCGGTCAGGACAGGCTCATCGAGGGACGGCAGGCGACCGTCTATGCGGCCGTTTTCACAAGCGGGCTGTTCATCACCATCGCAGCCATAGGCGTCATCTGTTCCTTGCTGGGACGCATGTTGGGCGATCTGGGCCCGTATTGGACCATTCTCGTCGGCGCAATACTCCTCTGGGTGGCTCTCGACATGTTGGGGGTGGCCAGGTGCTCCCTGTCCGGAGGGTTGATGTCCAAGCTGAAAGTGAAAGGAATGCCCGGGGCATTCATCCTCGGACTGGCCTACGGAGCGCTCTCAGGGTCGTGCACTTTCGGTTTCATCGCCCCCATCCTCGCCATCATCACGGTGCAGGAAAAAGTCCTCACCGGCGTCGCCTTCATCGTGCTTTTCGGCATCGGGCACTGCATCCCCATCGCCGTGGCAGGCGGCTCCACCGCCATGGTAAAGACACTTATGGCAAACTCCGCCTGGCAACGCGGGGGAAAGATCTTCCGGCAAGTCGCCGGGGGATTGATCGGACTCCTCGGACTGTATTTCGTTGTCCAACCTTTCCTCTAATCGATCGAAGCGCAGACCGCCCGCAAAGCCAAACGGGATGCGTAGAGCGGAGTTGATGTCCTCAATGATCCCGTCGAAAACAGCATCAAAAAAACCCCTGCCGGCGCGAAGCTGGCAGGGGTATTTTTGAGGCTTGTGCGCCGCCCTACAGAATGGGCAGATACTTGTCTAATTCATACTCGGTAACCTGGGTGCGGTACTCGTCCCATTCGGCAAGCTTGTTGTCCACCAGGGCGGTGTGCAAATGATCGCCCAGTACTTCCCTCATGAAATCGGACTTCTGCAGGTTCATGGTGGCTTCGTACAGGGAGCCGGGCAGGGCCTTGATCTTGTTGCGCTTGAGCTGGCGGTCGTTCATGGAGAAGATATCCTCTTCCACCGGAGCGGCCAGGACGTAGTTTTCTTCCATGCCCTTGAGGCCCGCGGCCAACTGGACCGCAAAGCAGAGATACGGATTGGCGGCCGGGTCCGGGCAGCGCAGTTCCATGCGGGTGGCGTTTTCCTTGCCGGGCTTGTACATGGGCACGCGCACCAAGGCGGAGCGATTGCGCCGTGCCCAGGCGATATAGACCGGAGCCTCGTATCCGGGCACCAGCCGCTTGTAGGAGTTAACCCACTGGTTGGTCACGGCCACGAACTCGGGCGCATGTTTGAGAATACCGGCGATGTAGGATTTACCCTCGGCGGACAGATGGTATTCGTCGTTGGCGTCATAGAATACGTTGCGGCCGTTCTTGAACAGGGACTGGTGCACGTGCATGCCCGATCCGTTCTCACCGAAGATGGGTTTGGGCATGAAGGTGGCGTAGCAACCGAATTTGCGGGCGGTCTCCTTGACCACGACCCGGTAGGTCATGGCCGTGTCAGCCATTTTCATGCCTTCCTGATAGCGCAGGTCGATTTCATGCTGGGACGGGGCCACCTCGTGGTGGGAGTACTCCACCTGGATGCCCATGGCGTCCAGGGCAAAGATGATGTCCCGACGGATGTTGTTGCCCAGGTCAAGGGGCGGAGCGTCGAAGTAGCCGCCCGAATCCAGGGTTTCGGTATCCTTGTCGTCGGCGAACAGGAAGAACTCCAGTTCCGGGCCCACGTAAAATGTGAAGCCTTTCTCGGCTGCCTGGCCCATGACCTTCTTGAGGACATAGCGGGAATCCGCCTCGAAGGGCGCGCCGTCAGGACTGACTATGTCACAGAACATGCGGGCCACGGGCTTTTCGCTCGGACGCCAGGAGCATATCTGGAAGGTGGTGGGATCCGGCATGGCCACCATGTCCGACTCGTCGATGCGGCAAAATCCGAGGATGGAGGAACCGTCGAAGCCCATGCCTTCCTCAAAGGACGCCTCAAGTTCGTTCGGGGTGATCTGAAAGCTCTTCAGGGTGCCGAGAATATCCACGAACCAGTACTGGATGAAGCTGACATTGTAATCCTTGACCGCCTTCATCACGTCGTCCGCGTTCTTGCAATTGAAAACCGGGATACTGCTCATGAGTCCCTCCACTATGTTGGGTGTTCTTGATAACTCTTTACGACAGCCTGCGGATGCGAACCGCAACCACGGTCCTGTCGTTGGTTCAATATGCAACGAGGCTTGCATGGTACCAGCACGGCAGTGCCAGGGACAACAGAAATGTGGCTCATTTTGTGACAAACCGGGAAAACCGTTTCCCGGCGCACAATCAGGCGCTGCAAAAAAGCTCCGGTCGAGCCTTGAGGCTATTTCACCACCAGGACGGGCTTGCCCGTGGTCTGCAGCACCTTATGGGTGACGGACCCGAGAAACAACCCTTCCAGATCCGACTTCCCCTTGGACCCGATGACGATCAGATCGCACTTTTCCACTTCAGCCACATTGGTGATGACTTCGGCCACGTCTCCGCCGATGACCAGTTCGATGAAATCGACACTGGCGTTGTTCAGCCTTGCGCGGTAGTGGGCCATGACCCCTTCGGCCTGCTTGTCCAGATGCGCCAACAGGTTGCTGGCATTGGGCTCACCCAGGCCGGTGGGCACGGTCCTGCGCACATGCAGCAAGACGACAGACGCGCTCTCCCCGGCCAGGTCGATGCACACCTCAGCAGCGGCATCGGACAGACGGGAGCCGTCCACAGGAAGAAGAATACGCGAGATATTCATGATTCAGCTCCTTGTTTTCAGGTTGCAGCCACCCTCCACAAGGGAAGGATACGCTTTCTTCATACCTGAAGGAGCGGCCTCATGCCAGCACGATTATAGCGCGGCTAGAGCAGCCCCATAAAAGAAAGAATGGCGTTGTCGGACTTCTCCGGGGCTTGGCCGGCGTCGGACTCATCAACGAGCACGGTCCTGACATGATCCGGGATGACATTGAGCTGCCGGAAAAACACTTCGTCTTCGGCCCTTCGGAAGATGATGCCGTCGCAGGATTTGAACCCGGCCTGAGTGAGGGATTTGGTAATACCGAAAAGCAGTCTGCGCTTCAGCCCGGAGTCACGGGTAAAGGCGTACCCAAGCCCGGACACGATGGCAAAAACCTGCTTCTTTTCCCCGACCCAGGCCATGCGCGCGGCCAAAGAGCCATAGATCATGGCCTTGGAGGTGGTGGAAAGAACCATGTCCGGCCTGATGCGGTAGAGCACCTGTTTGAGATGGAGCAGCGAACCTATGTCGGCCATGGGAGTGAACCCGCGTCTGGTGAGCGGAATCATCGAGTATTCGACACCCATGGCCTCGAATTTCAAGGCCACGTCCGGCTCCAGGGCCGGAGCCAGTGCATGGACGTTGTGGCCCATGCGAACCAGGGCTTCCAACAAGGTTCCGCGCTCTTCGATAAGGGCCGGCGCATACCCGTGAATAACGGCGATCTTCATGAGGGTGGTGTATCAAAAGGAGCGCGGCTTGGGAATGGCGGGGCAGTCTACCAAAGTGCCTCGGCCAAAGACCCCTCCATCTCAAGGGGGAATGATTCCTTGCCCACGGTCATGTCACCTCGCAGGCGGAAATAGGTGCGGAAAAGATTATTGGGGTCGATGACGGCCGTCCCCGTGGACTTATAGGTGATGGGCAACCTCATGGAAAAATCCCGCACCTCCATGTTTTCATTCTCTATTTCTGCGGTAAAGGCCAGGTCTTCAAGGGTTTTCTCTCCCGGCAGAATCAACTGCTGCGACCGGACATCCACCCATCCGTTTTTGGGAAGCCGGGCTCCGGCCGGGAGAAACAGACTGCCCGAAGCGCGCAGGATGCCCTTGAAATCGCTGTACCCCAGAAGGTAGGTCAGGTTGAGATCACCTTCGAAATCGAACACGCCGTTGGAAAAAAGCTCCAGCCGGCACTGCGAACCGCCGGTGTTCAGACGCACCGTTGCCAGGGGGGAAAGACCCACGGTCACATAGGCGTACTCGAAATGGAGCAATCCCGGGGTCTGGGCAACGTTGATCTTGAAATCGCGTACCCGGAAACTCAACGGACCGTCCCGATCGATTGCCCCCCAGGTCAGGCCGACAGAGGGCAGTCTCTCGTCCAGGCGGGTCAGGGCCGAAGCCCATATCTTGTCCCAGGGCGTGAACAGCCACACCCCAACCAACAAACCCAGGGTCATGAGAACCAGACGGGCCAGGATACGTCCGGGCAGGGATGAAGATTTGCTTCGGGCCTTGGGCATGGTCACGCCTTTACCTGGCCAGGACAAGGTGCATGTCCGCCAGCCGCGGATCATCGGGATTGCGGGTCAAAGTAAAATCAGGGGTTTGCAGACTGGCCCGCTCGCGCACATCCTGCAGGAAATCCGTCAACATGATCAGGGTCAGCCCGTTCAACGTCACCTGGACACTGTCCGCTTCCTCCCTGAGTCGAGTGGTACGCATGGAGGCTACGTAGTCTTCGAGCTTCCTGTCTTCGATAATGCGCTGGACCGCCTCCCCTGGGGCGAGGTGAACCAGGTCGCCCTGGTTGGCGCGCAACCTGGTGATATTCTGCACGATGGGAACCACCAGGCCGTACTGTGCCTTTTCCGCCTCAATCTCCTGGGTCAAGGTGCTGGTAAAAAGAAACACCCCCACAAACACGGCAAAAAACAAGCCGCCCAGCCCGGTGAGCACGAATCTGAACAAGCGCTGCTGTGCGTCGGGCGGCCAACCGCTCCACGGATATGTGCTGCTTGAACCGGCCATGTTACTGCGTCTCCACGCGAAGACTGAACACAACGCCTCCGGTTGTTTCCTCGCTCTTGTACAGGGAGAAAAGATAATGGTCGTCGTCGGACAATTTGGAGAAATACGCCTCAAAACCGAACGGATCACCGCTGAAGAAGCCGCGAATCCTTCCGCTGGTCCCGGTCAATGTCAGCCCATCCAACCGCACATCCTGCCCGGACGGACGGCTCAGTGCCGCCAAGACGCTCAGGGGGTCCAGCCCGATCCGGTTGCTGGCCAGAAGCTTGCCGTGCTCAAACTGCAAACGTCCGAAGGGGGAACCGCCGATGTCCGGTCCGAGCACGGACCTGTAGAGATTCTCTGTTTCAGCCCTGATATCCATCAACTGGACCCAATTGAGATAATACCGCAGCCCCTGACCGCCCAAAAAAAGGGCACCCACGGCCAAGACCCAGACCAGGTTCCTGAGAAACCGTCTGGAGGCCTTGCCGGACCTGAATTCAGGCACCCGGTAGGCGGTGCCGGGCTGCTTGGTGAATTTCGTCATGGCTGTCACATCCGATCAAATACGCGAAAGAGTTGAACCGGGCAAGCAGGGTCGATCACTGATCATTGCCATCCGCAAGCAACAAAGCCACAGACAATCAGCGCAAACAAAACATACAATTATCTGTGGCTTCACTGTTCCAAAGAAGGAGTGTGTGGATGCCCGGCCCTTATGACGCTACAAGCTCGCCGCGTCCCGCTCCACCGACTCCTTGAAGCCGTCCCGGGCCTGTCTGATCTTGGCGGACAGGGTCTCGTCGCTCAGGGCCAGGATTTGGGCTGCCAACCAGGCGGCATTCTTGGCGCCCACCTTGTCCAGGGCCAACGTGCCCACCGGAAAGCCCGGAGGCATCTGCACCGTGGCCAACAGGGCATCCATGCCGCCCAGAGGAGAAGCGGTCAGGGGCACGCCCAACACCGGCTTTGTTGTCTTGGCGGCCACAGCTCCGGCCAGGTGCGCGGCCAGCCCGGCGGCACAGATGAACACCTGGCAGCCGTCAGCCTCATATTCCGCAACCAACCGGGCGGTCCGCTCCGGTGTGCGGTGCGCCGAAGACACCGTGAAAACATGCTCCACGCCCAATTCCTTGAGCAGATCGGAACACGGACGCATCTTTTCCTCGTCCGAAATGGACCCCATAAAAATCACAACCTGCGGCATTGCATGCTCCTTTTTGGTTCCCCCCGGATCCCCCTTCCCTCTTTTTCCAAAACTTTATATCGCCGCTTCGCGGGGCTAGTGGGGAGGAAGCTTCTTCAGTTCTTTATTCCATACGACTAATCTACGCCGTCGTCATTCCTTAATGATTCCCCTTTTTCTCCCTGGGGCGTAGCACCAAGATATTCGGGAGGGGCCAGGGGGGGGAATCCTGTTCAAAGGGTTCCCCCCCTTCTGGTCGCCGAAAGCTAAACTATTTTGACCGCTTCAGGCCCTTGTCGGCGATGTCGCGGCGATAGAAGCTGTTTTCAAAGTGGATTTTGTCCACGGCTTCATAGGCTTTTTTCTTGGCAGCGGCCAGATCGTCTCCGAGCGCGGTGACGCAGAGCACGCGGCCACCGGAGGTGACGATCTTGTCGCCTTCGACCCTGGTTCCGGCCTGGAAGACCTTGACTCCGTCCATGGCATCGGCGTTCTCCAACCCGGTGATTTCCATGCCCTTGGGATAGGAACCGGGATAACCCTTGGCGGCCATGACCACGCCGCAGGCGGCCTGGGGAATGGATTTGACCTCAATCTGATCGAGCTTGCCTTTGATGCAGGCGAACATGATCTCCAGCAGGTCCGTCTCCAGCCGCATGAACAGGGGCTGGCATTCCGGGTCGCCGAAACGGACGTTGTATTCGATGACGGAAGGGCCGTTTTCCGTATACATCAACCCGGCATAGAGCACGCCCTTGAACGGCTCGCCCTTGGAGGCAAGATGGCGCAGGATGGGCTTGATGCATATCCTGGCGGTCTCGGCGTATTTTTCCTTGGGCAGGATCGGGGCCGGGGAATAGGCCCCCATGCCGCCGGTATTGGGACCGGTGTCACCGTCGAAAACGGCCTTGTGATCCTGGCTGGAAGGGAGCACGGCGTAGTTGATGCCGTCGCAAAAAGCCAGAAAGGATGCCTCCTCGCCCTTGAGGGCCTCTTCGATGACCACGCGATCTCCGGCTGAACCGAAGACCTTCTTGACCATCATCTGCTCCACGGCCTCAAGGGCCTCTTCCACGCTGGTCGCCACGACCACGCCCTTTCCGGCAGCCAGACCGTCCGCCTTGACCACGATGGGCGCGCCTTTCTTGCGAATGAAGGCCACAGCCTCATCAAATTCGTCGAACACGCGGAAAGGTGCAGTGGGAACACCCACTTCAGCCATGACGTTCTTGGCGAATGCCTTGGATCCCTCCAGGTTGGCGGCAAAGGCATTGGGGCCGAAGCAGGGGATGCCCTCCTGCCTGAGCGCGTTCTCCAGCCCAAGGACCAGGGGCAATTCGGGACCGACGACCACAAGGCCCACCTCGCGTTCCTTGGCCAGAGAAACCAGGCCCGGAATGTCGTCGTCACTGATCGCTATATTTTCGCCTACCTGGGCGGTGCCGCCGTTGCCCGGCGCACAAATTATGGACTCCACTTTCGGGTTCTGGGAGAGCTTCCAACACAAGGCATGCTCACGGCCACCGGAACCGACCACAAGAATTTTCATTATTTCCCCTCCAAGATGTTTTCGGGATGTACACGGTGTAAGGAAAATCGGTGTTTTTTTCAAGAACTATGGCCAATCGACCTCGCCCGATTCAAGCCCAGACTCCCTACCTGCCCACCAATTATGAAATCCCTGTTGACGAAAAACACAACGCGCTGTAATGGCTAAATTAATCGCATATCCGGTCGGAACCCAAAGGAAACGACCGGGCGGGATACGGAATTGGCGCGGATTGAAACAGTATGGAAGCCGGATCGCAGGCTCACATCCTGTCCCTGCTTCCAGGATCTATTATGTTGGAGCCTTATCATCATGAAAAGCATTTATGTCGGCAACATTTCCTTCAGTGCTACAGAAAACGACCTGCGCGACCTGTTCGCACAACACGGCGATGTCGCATCCGTAAAACTCGTCGAAGACCGTGAAACAGGACGCTTCCGCGGTTTCGGTTTTGTGGAAATGGATGATGCGGGTGCCGCTGCGGCCATCGAGGCCCTGGACGGCTACGACTTGGCCGGTCGACCCCTGAAGGTCAACGAAGCCAAGCCTCGCGCCCCTCGCCCCAGACGCTAGCCGGGCAAAAACCTTTCAAGGCAGATCGGGCAGACGCCTGCCCGATCTTTTCCAGTGCCTGAAATTCCCTTACAGGGCTTCCCTGCGCTGAAGCAAAACCTTTTGCGAGGCCTTGTACGCGGCATAGTACATCTGGATGTGGGCCACATAGGCCGTTGTCTCGCGTCCGATAAGATCAAAGGCGGCCCATTCCGTATTGCCGAACCACCTGTTCGGGTCCAATCCCATTGAAACGGCCCTGCTGCGCACCTGCATGATCCTGCCGGGGCCGGCATTGTAGGCGGCCAGGGCAAAGTCCATCCGGGCGTCCGAGTCCACGTCCTTGAAATAATTGTCGCACAAATAACGCAGGTATTTGATCCCGGCGTGAATGTTGTTCTCCAGGGTGGAAACATCCTTGATGTTCACGGCTGGTTCGGCGGCAGTGGACGGTTTGATCTGCATCACCCCCACCGCGCCCATGGAACTTTTGCGCTGCATGTCGAAATGCGACTCCTGATGGGCCAGAGCCGCTATTTTGAGCCAATCAAAACCATATATCTCGCTGTATTTGATGAAAAGTTTTGCCATGGGCTTGAGCTTGCCGACCTCTATGGATTCCAGAGAATACGTCAAATGGTCCACGTTTTGATAATAGCGGTTATAAAACATGTTCCCGAGCAGCGTTCCCTGCTGCACCGAAGTTGCGAACCGGCTCAGGCTCTGCTGCAGGGCCTTGCTTTCCGGGCGCACGGCCCAGGCCATACTGCCCCCGGAGTTGATATCCCAATCCGATACTATTCTCAGCCCGGGGAGGGCCTCCTTCCAGACTGCCGCCACCTGCTCGTCAGCGACGGTATACTCGATGAGACCTTGAGCCGTCATTTCCAGCAGATCCTCAGTGACCAGATTGGGATCTGCCCGGACCACTTTCACGGGCGCTTGCCCCTTGGCCACCAGCCGGGCATTGTCGTCGGCCAGGTGTTCCGCATAGCTGCTGCCCGCCATGACGTGCACCTGCCTGCCGGAAAGATCGGCCACCCCGTTGACCGCTCTTCCGGAAACACTACCGACCACCAGCTCCCTGACGCCCGTGCGGTAAGGCTCGGCAAATGCGACCTGCCGCGCGCGCTCGGCCGTAACCGTCAGCCCGGCCGCAACAATGTCCCCATGCCCGGCCAACAGGGCCGGCACGAGCTCTTCAAACGGGACAGGCACAAAGACCATGCGGATCACGTCATCTTTGTGCGTTTCCACCAGATGTTTTTCATAGGCACGCATCATGTCGACCTCCAGGCCGCGCATGACGCCATCCTTCATGAAGAAATTTGTTCGGTTGTAGGAAACGAGCACCCGGATCGGACGCCGCTCGCGAAGCAGTTCCGGCAAATCTCCTTTCCATGGCCTGGATACACGCTCAAGATTGTCCGGCGTTTCGGATGACGGCGTAACCGACGCCGGGATCACTGCAACCAGACAACAAGACCAAAGGAGAGCCCGTAACCAGACCATCACACTTCCGGACCGTATTTGATGATCACCAGGGTGATGTCGTCATCGGGTTTGGACCCGCCGGTATACCTGTGAACCGCATCAAAAACCGCATTCAGGATCTCCCTGGCAGTGCCGTCCGCGTGTTTCCTCAAAATCTCCTTGTACCGCGCCTTGCCGAACATCACCCCCTCCCGGTTTCTGGCCTCCCAAATGCCGTCGGTTCCCACCGCGATGATCTGGCCGGGCTTGAGCTCGCCGGTCTCATCGAAATAGCGGGTTTCCCTGATCACCCCAAGCGGCAGTCCGGCTTCGGTCCCCAACTCGGTGAAGACGTCGAGAACCGGGCAGTAGATCACTGCCGGGTCATGCCCCGCCCGAACCCACTGGGCCTTGGCTTCTTTGGAGTCAAGCCGCACATAGAACAGGGTCATGAACCTGCCGGAACCGTAGAGGTCATCGGCCAAATGGCGATTCATTTCCGTGATGATCTGACCGGGGCTTCCGGGTTGACCCGCCCTCATGCGCAAAAAACCCCGCGCAGTGGTCATGAGCAAGGCCGCGTCCACACCGTGGCCGGAGATATCCCCGACCGCCACGGAAAGCGCCGGATACGCCGCGTCCACATCCTCGAGATAGTCGAAATAATCGCCGCCAGCGACTTCACTGGCCACGGACGAACCGGCCACGTCCAACCCCTGAACCTTGGGATCTTTGCGAGGCAACAGGCTTTTCTGCACCTCACCCGCCAGATCCATTGCTTTTTTCTGCTCGGTCAGATCGGCGACAAAGGCCACGTTTCCGAGAAAATTCCCGCCCTCGTCCTGCAACGTGTTGGCGTTGATCAGCACCGGCACCACATGTCCGCCCTTATGAACCATGCTTCCCTCGAAACGCCGGTGCACCTGGGTGCGGAAGCGCTCGGAATTGGATTCAAGGAATCGCTGGTATTCCAGGGTGGCAAAATCGTGAGGACGGCGGCCCAAAAGGTCCTGGCGTTCATATCCGAGCATGCGGCAGTAGGCGTCGTTGACCTCCTTGATGACGAGATTCTCGTCCATGAGCAAATACCCTTCAGCCGCACCCTCTATGGTCTTTCGGAATTTGTACTCGCTCGCGGCCAGGGCCTCTGCGGCCAGTTTGCGACTGGTGATGTCCAACAGCACCCCCTGATTGAAGAGGCGATGTCCCTGTTCATCCCGGACCACGGAAGTCTCATCCGACACCCAGCGAATCTCTCCATCCGCAGCGACAATCCGGTACTCCTGAGCATATTCTTCAACATTTTGATCCTGGTACTTCTGGATTTCAAGGGAAAGCCGGTCCTTGTCTTCTGGGCAGAGTATGTTCTCAAAGGCAGCTTTCCCGGACAGGAAATCCGTTGCTGAATAGCCCCACTGGCTGAGATTTTCAGAGACATAGACCAGCTTGCGCGTGTCGTCGGCCAACCTGCGGAACAGCACCGCCGGGGAATTCTCCACGATCAGATTGGCCAAACCAACGGTCTCCCCGGCCTCGTGCAACTGTTCGATTTCGGACTTGACCCTGGCATGACACTCAACCTTTTCCAGCACCTGCTCACCGCACGATCCCAATTGCGCACGCAGTCGCTCCACCTCGGCAACAAGCTCTTCCCTGGTCATATTCGCGGTTTCAGCCATATGATTCCTTATTTATCAGCTACGCCCCCATGCGCCAGGGCCATGATCATCCTACTTTTACAGGCTCGGGCTGCATTGATCAACACATTCGGCCTCCCGATGATCCAGCTACGACACGGCATTGGAAAAACCCGGCCTCGGCCCTCACAAAAAAAAGCACTGCCGTTACCCATGGGCTGATACCGCCCCGGAGGAGGTGCACGCCTGCAAGATATCTTCTTTCTCCAACCTTTCTTTGCGTCAATTTTGACAGTATATTGTCATTCTGTCATAGTGCTTACATGAACGGAAAACAGACACCTCTGGGCCGAAGCCCTGCCCATCGTTCGGAGGCCGGAGAAGAAACGGCCCGGTTCATTGCCGAGACGTTCCGCCTGCACCGGGAGCTGCTCCGTGCATCCGAGAACCTGGCCGCCGAATTCGGGCTGACATCTGCACGTTGGCGGGTGCTCGCCGCCTTCCGCGACAAGGCCCTGACCGTATCCTCGGTTGCCCGCCGCCTGGGCCTGGCCCGTCAGAGCGTGCAGCGAACGACCCGTTGTCTGGAGGCGGACGGATTCGTGGTTTTTTCCGGAAACCCGGATCATAAACGGGCCGATCTGGCGGGCCTGACGGAAAAGGGGGAGACCATGCTCAAGGAAATGGCAGCCCGACAGGGGGACTGGCTTGAGGCCCTGAGCACGGAGCTACCTCCGTCCAACCTGCGCATCGGCGTGGGCATGATGCGCGGCCTGATCAACCGGTTGTCGGAAGGGTCGGAATAACGACTTGGGAGGATCGGCTAACTTAACGGGTCTGCAAAGGCCAGACGGATACCCAGGCATACAAACAGGGTGCCTGCGGCCCGCTTTATCCACGATCCGTACTTCCCGCCGCCGCCGAAAACGGCGGAAGCCTTGGCCGCGAACCAGGCATACCCGAGATTGACCAGGGTGCCGTTGACAGTGAAAACAACCCCCAGGCACAAAAAGGCCAGAGGCTTGTTCGCCGCATCCGTCGACACGAACTGGGGCAGAAAAGCCATGAAAAACAAGGCCACCTTGGGATTGAGGGCGTTGGTCAGAAACCCCTGTGAAAACACCTTGCGCCTGGACATCTTGAAATAGTTTTTGTCCGCAGCATCCTGGCCGTTGCCGTTGCGCCGCCACATGGACAGCCCGACCCAGATCAGATAGCCCGCACCCGCAAACTTGACCACGGTAAAGGCCATGGCCGAAGTGGCAAGAATGGCGGACAGGCCGACGGCGGCGGCAAAGACGTGCACGAAACACCCTGCCCCCACGCCCAACGCGGCCACAGCGCCCATCTTCCACCCCAGGGACGACCCCCGACTGACGATGTAGAACACGTCCTGTCCCGGCGTGATGTTCAGGAGCAGAGCCGAAAACACGAACAAAACGAAATCATGTGTACCGAACATGAGGCTATTCCTTCACCTTTACCGGTGCAATCGCATGGGGCATGGGCCAGACCACATCATAGGCCCAGTTGAAAAGATAGGCATACACCAAATAGAACAAGGCAATTCCGATGTCGGCAACAAAAGCGGCCCAAAGGGAAATGTCCAACCACCAGGCCACAAAAGGCGTTGTCACGATAATCAGGCTGGCTTCGAAGGAAAAGGCATGCACAACGCGAAGCCAGGGCGGACGCACATGCACCAAACGGCCCATCTTCACCAACAGATGATCAAAGGCGAGGTTGAAGATGTAGTTGCACACCATGGCGGTCAGGGAAATGATGATGGACATGACCCCGACGCGCATCAGATCGCGGTCAAGCCACCAGGAAGCCAATGGCGTGCAGGTGACAAGGCCGAAAACCTCGAAACAAATGGTGTGGCGGAGCCTGTCTGCCTTCGTGCGCATGGACAAGGTCATTACACCCGCTTGAGTCGCTTGTCCACGGCCACCGGACGGAATTAATAATCGTCGAAATTCGGGTAGCTGTGGCCCCTCTTCTCATAGATGGGCCTGAGCTTGCCGTTCTCATGCAGGGTACGCATCCCGTCGTCGTACATCTTCATGACGACACTGCTGCGCGGGGAGGAGCTAAACATGGGATGATAGGAACGGTTGCCAGCCTTGCGGAAATCAAACAGCTTCCTATCAAATCTCGGCCCTTCGGCTATGGATTGCTGAATGAAGGACATGTCGTCCACGTAAAAATCCGAACGACCAAGAAGAACCATCTCCAGGCACTTCAGACCGGAGGACATCTCCCGGATGCGGACCGGCACCGGAAAGTCCCAGGTATGATAAAACCCCTTCTGGGCCACCACCTCCATACCCCTCAGACTCTCGGGGCCCTGCCAGGGACCAATACGAGCCTTGTCGAAAAACACATAGTAATCATTCACATAGAGGGGATAGCGAGCCAAACGCAATGGCTCCATAGCCTTGTCGTCGCAGATCATCATGTCCGCCCAACCGAGCCGGACCAGCTCATCGGCCCTGTCGGAAGGGACATAATCATGGCGCACCCTCACGTTATACAAGGCGAACACGGCATCGAGCACCTCATGGTACAGGCCGGTCCCATCCCGATTGGTGAAAGTGTCCCAGAACGGCCCGGCAGAGACCACTTCGGAAATAGTGTCCTCTGCCCCTGTGTCTGCCTGAGCCTGGAAAGACAAAAAACAGCAAAGAAGAATCAGAACCCAATTAACACGAATGATATTTCTCACGCATATTTCATAACGTCTTCAAGATATTAAAGTCAATCTCATTCCTAGTTAGCCACTCCCCGTTCGACACCTTTTCCAACTTTTTTTTGTGAGCATATGCTCATTTTACTTGACGGCACCATGCATGAGCGTATTTTCATCTGACGAAATGTTCATATCAGCGAGGGACCATGGGAAGACGGAAAAAAAGACGGATGGTGCAGCAGGAACCCGATGTGACGTATTACAAGCCACAAGGGATTCCCATGCTCGAACTGCAAAACGCCACTTTGACCTTCGAAGAACTTGAGGCGATTCGCCTAGCCGATGCCCAAGGGCTTTCCCAGGAAGAGGGGGCCAAAGTCATGGGTGTGTCCCGTGCGACCTTTGGCAGGGTGCTTGGCAAGGCCCGGCTGGTCGTTGCTACCGCATTGACCGGTGGCCACGCCATTCGGATCGAAGGCGGCCACTACACCCTTGCCGACAAGGCATGGGAATGCCCTGCAACAATGCCGGACGATCCGTCCGCAAACCATGGAGAAAATATCATGCCAGGGAAAAATGGAACTGGACCGGGCGCCGGAGGCGGCGGACGGTGCATGGGTGGCCAGGGACGCCGAATGGGCGGTCAGGGCCAGGGAATGGGCCAGGGACGTCGAATGGGCGGCCAGGGTCAAGGAATGGGCCAGGGACGCGGAATGGGTGGCCAGGGCCAGGGAACAGGAGCTGGAAACCAAGGCTCCACAACCGCAAAATTCAAGGATACTGCCGTGAACAAGATTGCCGTTACTGCCGAAGGCCCCACTCTGGACGACCGCGTCGACCCCCGTTTCGGTAGGTGCGGAGGCTTTGCCATAGTGGACCCGGAAACCATGGAAGTCGTGCAATACGTCGACAACGGCGGCTCTCAGGCCATGGCCCAGAGCGCCGGAATTCAGGCCGCGGAAAACGTGGCAAATGCTGGAGCCAAGGTGGTTTTGACCGGCTATGTCGGTCCCAAGGCCTTCTCCGCCCTGCAGGCCGCCGGCATCGGAATCGGACAGGATGTGGACAACCTGACCGTCCGTGAAGCCGTGGAAAAATTCAAGGCCGGAAACGTGCCCATGGCCGACAACCCCAATGCCCAGTCCGGAGGCAACAAATGATATACGCCGTAGCCAGTGGCAAGGGCGGAACGGGGAAGACCACAGTGTCTTCCTCGCTGGCCGCCTTATGGGATACCCCCGTGGCCCTGGTGGACCTTGACGTGGAGGAACCCAACCTGCACCTCTTTCTCCAGCCGGACCTGACCGACATCAGCAAGGCGTATATCGAAGTGCCTGAAGCGGACGAATCCAAATGCACCAGGTGCCGGGCCTGCGTGGATATCTGCCAGTTCAAGGCGATCACGATCATGGCCGACACCCTGCTCGTGTTCCCGGAAATGTGCCACGGATGCGGCGGCTGCCTCGAAGTCTGCCCCGAAGGAGCGCTTTCTCCGGGCAAACGAGAGCTGGGCGAGATATGCCGGGGCACGGCCGGGAGCCATGAGTTCATCATGGGACGGCTCCGCGTGGGCGAGGCCATGAGCCCGCCGCTCATGCGCCAGATTCGCACACTGTTCCCGGACCTCGGCACACGCGGCGACATCCTCATCGACGCGCCGCCCGGCGTGAGTTGTCCGGCCATAGCGGCGGTCACGGACGCGGATTGCATTGTCCTGGTCACGGAACCGACCCCGTTCGGCTTCCACGACTTCAAGCTTGCCTGGGAAGCCTTCAAACCGTTCGGAAAACCCATGGGCGCCGTGATCAACAGGGCGACTCTGGGCAACAATGCGGTCAAGGAGTTCTGTCAGGAGCACGACATCCCCATATGGGCTGAGATTCCCTACTCGCGGGATATTGCCGAAGCCTATTCCAGGGGCGAAATCATCTCCCTGCTGCTCAAGGGATTGGAAGAGACCTTCATCGACCTGCGACGCAACATGAAAGCGGCCGCAAAAGGCGAGGTGCGCCATGCGTGAGATCGTCATCATCAGCGGCAAGGGCGGCGCAGGCAAGACTTCCGTGGCCGGGGCGTTCGCGCACTTGGCAGATAACGCCATTCTCTGCGATCTGGACGTGGACGCCCCGGACCTGCATCTGCTCCTGAACCCGCAAATTGACTCGGAAAAGCAATTCTGGTCCGGCTTTGAGGCGATCATTGACCAGGAAAAATGCATCAACTGCGGCCAATGCGCCACCTTGTGCCGTTTCGACGCCATCACCGAGGGCGAAGACGGATTCAAGGTAAACCCCTTCGCCTGCGAAGGATGCAAAGTCTGCGTGACCCTGTGCCCGGAACAGGCCATCGACTTCCCGGAAAAACACTGCGGCCAGTGGTATGTTTCCCAGACCCGTTTCGGTCCCATGGTCCACGCCCAGCTCTTTCCGGGCGAGGAAAATTCCGGTCGGCTGGTCACCCTGCTCAAGCAGACAGCACGAACCATGGCCGAAGAACAGGGACTGGACCTGGTGCTCTGCGACGGAGCGCCCGGCATCGGCTGCCCTGTGATCAGCTCCATGGCCGGGACCGATCTGGCCGTGGTGGTCACCGAACCCACCCCGTCAGGCCTGCACGACCTCAAACGCGTGGCCGAGTTGTGCGACGGCTTTCGGACAAAGGTCACCGTGCTGATCAACAAATGGGACATCAACCCGGACATGACCGATCAGATCGAAGCTTGGTGCACAAGCCGGGGTCACGCCCTGGCCGGACGATTCCCCCATGACAAATCCGTGGTGGACGCCATGCTGAAAGGCAAGGTGATCACGGAATTTCAAGACAACCCAATGACGGATTCATTGAAACAGTCCTGGGCCGGAATTCTGGCCCTGCTGGATACCTGCAATTAACCAACTTACAAGGAGTTTTACCGTGAATACAAGAATTGCCATCCCCACTGCGGAACCCGGCGGCATGGACGCCGTCATCGACGCCCACTTCGGCCACTGCGCCATGTACACCTTGGTGGACGTGGAAGACGGGACCGTCAAAGAGGTTTCCATCGTGCCGAGCTGCCCGCACGTACAGGGCGGCTGCATGGCCCCGGTCAACTACCTGGCCGACAACAAGGTCAAGGCCCTGATCTCCGGCGGCATGGGTATGCGTCCCCTCATGGGCTTCAACGAAGTGGGCATCCAGGTGTATCACGGATCAGGCGCGCCCACGGTAAAAGCGGCCATTGAGGCTTTCCTGCACGACAGCCTGCCGGTCTTCACCGTGGATCAGACCTGCGGGGGCGGGCACTAGCCATGTCCATTGTCGTGGCAACCACACGCGCCGACACGCTGACAGGATTCATGACCGCCCTGGCGGTCGAGAGCGGGCTGGACATCGAGGTGCTCACCTCCGGGAAATCGACCCTGGAAAAAGTCAAGGTCCAAAAACCCCGACTGGTGGTCATCGACGAGGGGCTGCCCGACCTCAAACCCCTGGAACTGGTCCGTGAGATTCTCATGGTCTCGGCCATGACCCTGACTGCGGTGATCACCGACATGGCTGAAGAGGACTTTCACGAAGCCAGCGAAGGATACGGCGTACTCAAGGCGCTCCCGTTGGAACTCACACGGGACCACGGAAAGGAACTGGCCGGCCTGCTGGCCGGGGTATAGGCTCACCAAAGCAGAAACAAAGCCCTCCCGGCATACGTCGGGAGGGCTTTTGGGCGTGATTTCATTCGATGCGCTACCCCTCCCGGTCCATGGCCCGGTAGTTGATGGCTTCGGCCAGGTGGCCGTCGGTGATGGTGTCTGCACCGGCCAGGTCGGCGATGGTGCGGGCGATACGCAGGATGCGCGTATAGGCACGGGCGGAAAGGCCCAGGGATTCCACGGCCTGTTTCAGGAAACCGTGTTCGGCCTTGCCCAGTCCGCAGAACTCTTCCAGGGCAGAACCATCCAACTCGGCATTGAGAGAAAAATGACGCTCCTCGTACCGTGCAGTCTGGATATCGCGGGCGGCCATGATGCGCTCCCGCATGACCGCGGAATCCACTTCGGAGCGGGACTGCTTGAGGTCGTCATAGGGCACGGCTGGCACGTTCACGTGCAGGTCGATACGATCGAGCAGCGGCCCGGAAATCTTGCCCCGGTAACGCTGCACGGCCAGGGGGCTGCACGTGCAGGTATGGGTGTCGTCGGACATGTAGCCGCACGGACACGGGTTCATGGCCGCCACCAGCATGACGTCAGCCGGATATTTCAAGGTCATGAGCGAACGGGAGATGGAGACCTCGCCGTCCTCAAGGGGCTGACGCAGCACTTCGAGCACGGATTTCTTGAACTCCGGCATCTCGTCCAGAAAGAGCACGCCCCGATGGGCCAGGGATGTTTCGCCCGGCTGGGGGTAGCGTCCGCCGCCCACCAGGCCGACATCGGAGATGGTGTGATGCGGAGTGCGAAAGGGGCGGGTCACCATGAGCGCCCGGTTCTTCGGAAGCAATCCGGCAACCGAATAAACCTTGGTCACCTCCAGGGCCTCTTCGAAACGCAGGGGCGGCAACACCGTGGGGATACGCTTGGCCAGCATGGTCTTGCCCGAGCCGGGCGGGCCGATAAAGAGCAGATTGTGACCGCCAGCCGCCGCGATCTCGATGGCCCGCTTGGCATGTTCCTGGCCCTTGACCTCGCCGAAATCATTCAGATGGGCCCGACGCTCGCTCCACAGGGTGTCGATATCCACCGTTGCAGGCTGGATATCCTCTTCACCGAGCAGCATCCGCACCACCTGACCGAGATCGGACGCGCCCATGACGGCCAGGTCTCCGGCCACGGCCCCCTCGCGTCCGTTGGCTTCCGGGACAATAATGCCCTTCCCTTTGTCCTTGCGCGCAGCCAGGGCCAGGGGCAGGACGCCGGGCACTGACTTCAGGTCGCCGGTCAGGGACAATTCTCCCGCCATGAACCAGCCGTCAACGGCCTCCTGTTCGATGACGCCCATACCGCAGAGGATGCCCACGGCCAGCGGCAGGTCGTAACCGCTCCCGGCCTTGCGCACGTCCGCCGGGGCGAGGTTCACGGTAATCCGTGCGGGCGGCACCTTGAACCCGCAATTCTTGAGGGCGGAAAAAACGCGCTCCTTGGATTCCCTGACCGCACCTTCGGCCAGACCGACCATGGTGAAACAGGGCATTCCCGAGCGGGAAAAGTCGACTTCGAGCTGAACCTTGAAAGCGTCTATGCCCATGAGGGCGGCGCAAGCTATTTGGGCGATCAACATGAACCTCTGGATTAAAGTGTCAACAACCCATAATCGCTCTCATATTGTTTATCAAGAAAACGAACCTGAAATTTATTCAAACAGGCAACACGCCCCGTCCGCAAAGCAAGACAATCTGCCGCTTGTGCTTCCAGGCCCTCATGGGCTATGCACTGTAATCATCAGAGCTTTGGCCTGTTGTTAGACTCCGGAAAGTCCTGCATCCCCGCCGCCTGTGCGGCAGCCACAGTACCGGCCGCATTCCTGATGCTCACATTCACGAACACTCCAACCCGCAGCAACCCGATGAATCAAAACAACGACACCCCTCCTGCCCGATTTTTCCTGACAAAGATCTCTCTGCCCGTTCACAGGCTCATGACCGCCATGGCCGTGGAATGCGCAGGTCAGGTCGCGGCACTCCTCTCCTTTGACAAAAAAGCCACCTTCGGCCTCAAGCTCGCGGTGGACGAGGCGTTCTGCAATGCCGTGGAGCACTTTTCCGGGCCTGTTGATGAAGACGAACAGGTGCGCATCGAATTTTTCGTGGAAGGCGATGCCCTGATCGTCTCCATCAGGGAGCGGGGTATTCCCTTTGACTTGTCCCAGGCGGAGCGGTTTACCCCCGACACCCCGGAGGGCATGAACAAGCCCGGGCTGGGCACCCTGCTGATGCACCAGGGCATGGACTCGGTGGAGATGTTCATCCATGGCCGCGAGGGCAAAGAGGTCCGCCTGACCAAAAAACTGACCTTTGGCTGTCTGCCCCTGGGGCTGCTCGAAACCAAGACCGTCAAAGCCGGACGGAAACGGATCAGTGTGCCTGAGCCCCTGATCCGGCTGGCCGGCATTGACGACTTGCCCAAAATCTGCAGACTGGCATGGCGATGCTATGGGTTCACCCAGGAGGCGACCCTTTACGCTCTGGACGAACTGACCAAAAAAACCGAAAGCGGAGAGTACAAGTCCATGGTGGCCTTTGACCCTGCAAGCGGTAACATGATCGGACATTCGGCACTCAAGTACCAACCTCTGGGTGTCAATACCCCGGAACTGGGACTGGCCTTCGTGGACCCGGCCTACCGCTCTCCGGGTCTGCCCAAGAAAATCGCCGAAGCACTGTTCGATCTGGCCCGCAACCGAGGGGACAGGGGCATCTTCAGTTATTCCCTGACCACGCACACTTTTTCCCAAAAAGCACTGCACGAGGTTGATTCCCTGCCTTGCGGCCTGCTCCTGGGCATTGCGTCCCAGGATATGCAGATCAAGGAACTGGACACCTCAAGGCAGGTAAAAGGCTCGACCGTAACCCACTTTCACGTCCTCGACCGATCACCGGACACAATCTTCGTCCCTGACCGCCATCGGGAGATCGTAAAAGAGATCTACAGGCAGTTCGGACTCCCCAGGAACTTCGGTACTCCTGCTGTAGAACCGGCCACAGGGCTGTCCTCGGTCTCCACCGCGCTTCTGTCCAAGGAGACGAACGTGGCCTTTGTGACAGTGCACTCGATCGGAGCCGATACTGCCGGAGAAATGGCCGAAAGCCTGCGACAGTGCCGCCGGGAGCACCGTGACGCCGTATATGCATTTCTGCCGCTCGGCAATGCCGGCACTCCCCTGTTGGCCGAGGAGTGCGAACGCCTGGGGTTCTTCTTTGCCGGGATCATACCCCGCATCCATGACGGGCAAGACCGACTGCTCATGCAATATGTGGATATCCCGCTCAATACGGACGCCATCAGGGTCTATGGAGACCTGTCCCGAAAGCTGCTTTCGTACATCCTGAGCGAACAGGAACGCATCAGGAAGCTGCGGTGACGGCACAGCCCTGCGGGGGAATCCACCGCTTCGAATAATCAAGCCGGGCTCATGGGAACGCTGACCCTGAACAGCGACCCTTGCCCTTCTTCACTGGAAACCGTGATTTCGCCGCCCAATTGGTCCACAAGCCGTTTGACGATGGCCAGGCCGAGTCCCAGACCTCCCCGTGCCCCTGACGCATTGTCGACCTTGGTATAGGCCTCGAAAATGCGCTCGTGATCCGCCTTGGGGATGCCGATGCCGGTGTCCGTCACCGTAACGGTCAACTCCGTTCTCTCGGCTTTCTGAAAGGAAAAATGGACCGATATCCCGCCGTGTTGGGTGAACTTGACCGCATTGCCCACGAGGTTCAGGACGATCAGACGCAGGGCGGATTCGGAGCCGAGAATATGTTCCGGGATGTCGTTTTCAACGACAACCTGCAGTTCCAACTGCTTGGCGTCCGTCTGGGTCTGCGCCACATGGCGAACAAACTCCGCAAAGCCGGGCAGACTGAAGGCCTTCATCGTCACCGACCGATCACGGCTTATCCGGTTGAACTCGCGGACATCGTCGATGAGAACCGACAGATTCCTGGCGGCATTCATGGCCAGCTCGGCACTTTCCCGCCGCTCCGCCTCAGTCTCGGACAAATCCATCAGCTGAAGGGCTCCCACGATTCCGCTGAGCGGACTCTTCAGCTCATGGCATGCCACATCCATGAACTCCTCCTTGGATTTTGCCAATTCCTCAAGGCTGCTGTTGGCCTGTATGAGTTCGTCATGCACACGATTCAGGTCACAGGTTTTCCTTCTGAGATCGCGCAGACGCAGGACAGCGAAAACAACAAGACAAAGCAGAATGACGGGAACAATCAGGGCCAGCTCATCCAGCTCGAAAGACTCGTGCGCCCGGCTGAACGCGTAATACCATTCAAACGCATCGGTTTGGGCAAACAACAGGTAGCCTGTGCCCAACACGCCAACGTACAACATGATCTCTTTCCAGTACCTGTCCATGCCCACCTCGCTGTACGCTGTCTTTCCTCTCTTCCGGAATCAACCAGCCTGCCGGACCAGGTTCATTCCATTGGAACCTGTCTTGATAGGCTATGCTCCTTTGAACTCGCAAGGAAAGAACCTGTAAACGCCCGAGGGATCGACCTTTTTTCCTCGAACATAGTTGTATACGTTCATGTCGTGCACCACCTGCAGCCACAAGGGACCGGTCTCAGCCTGGATGACCGGGGCCACGTCATGTATGGAAGGATGATCCACCCAGAAAACCGTGTGCGGAGAATCCGGCCGCTCAAGCAGGGAAACAAAGGCATTGGTCTCGTCTTTGAAGTCGTAGAAGTCCCCTTCATGGAACTGCAGCCCGTTGGGAAAGTTAATGTACAGCGTGTCCGCGGGCTTGATGTCCTGCTCGTTGAGAGTCTCCACGACCCCGTGCAGACACTGCACGAAACCGATGGACAGACCGTCGTCGTTGTCCAGGCGGGTGGTCAGAAACCATTCGGCCTTTGGAGCGAGTTCCCGCATCTTTCCCCGCACCGTGTCCATGATCGTGTTGAACGCGCCGCAGAATACCGGCGTAAAATTGGGATACCTGGCGTACACGTCGATCAGGGCCTTGTACCGGGCCGGTGTCTGCTCATCAAAGAGAACCAGCCAGGTGAAATCCTGATTCACCTGGGCCTTGACCGTGGGAAAACAGTACTTTTGGAACAGCTCGAAACGCAGCGACAACCAAGTGTCCAACAACCGATTGGGAAAATCGATGTCATATATGTTCACGTTGAACCGGGTGATGATAAAATGATGGTACTTCACATGACTCTTCCCTTTTCGGATGAAAACACTAGGAAATGGATATCATCCTGATTGGTGCCGAACAACCAAAAATAGATACGCATCCAACTCTGGATTCTCAGTCCGTTACCTGCTAAAATTGATTCTTCACACCAACTCACGGAGGATCCATGCGGACCATATTGCTTGCCTTGCTTATGACGTTGACCCTTGTTGCCTGTGGGACCAAGGACGATACCATGGAGCAGCCCGTGCCCGACTCCGTTCCCGCCACTCAAGAAGCCACCGCACCGGCCCAGGACTCCGACGGGAAACCTGCCTCAACACACACCCTCAACGACGTAGTTCCCGAAGGCCCGGTCGGCACCCTGCAACTGACCAACGGCACCACCGTCGAACTTACCGAACTGATCAAGCTCGGCAATTATTATCTGTATATCTCGGGCAAGCTCAACGGACGTTCCTCCACCGTGATCAGCCTGACCCGCTTCCGCGATCTCCAGCGATGGGAAGCCTTCATATTCAAGGACAAGAACACCTTCACCATCACCACCAAGCAAGGCAAGGAACTCGTTTTCATGGACGCCCGCCTCTACCTGGGCAACGGCAGTTCGGACACCTACTCCTTCTATACCGTCAACGACCGGTTCGATAAGGTCCAGATTGACGTAAAGAAAAGCGACGTGGCCACCATCACACTCAAATAACCGGCCCCTTGCAGTTCTCCTGCAAGGTCTCCGGCAGCAAAAGGAAAAAGCTCTCACCGCCTTGACGTCTAGACGTTTTCTAGATAATAGATCGGTAAGTTTCGTTTTCTATTTTTCTTTGCTTCACAAGGGTGACGATTGGTGACGATTCAATACCAGGAGGACTGATGATCCGACTCGCTTTTGGTTCCATACCGCAAAAAGTGGTTGTCAGGCTTGGCAGAACGAACGCACTCACCTCAAGAATACAGACCCGGCCGGCCGCTGTTTCCTGTATCTGGAACAGCCGTTTCCGGACCAGGCCGAAACGCCTCAGCCTCAGTACCAGAACCACTTCCATAATCAGCCCAAGGATGAACAGCTATCATGGCAGATACCTATACTCATAAAGACCTGGCCACACTCTGCGGCGTTTCCGAAACCACCATCAAAAGCTATCGCCGCAAATTCCCCGGATTCATCCCGGTCCTGACCAGGGGCAAGCCCATCCGGTTCAGCCACGAGGCGGGCGAGGTCTGCCTCCGTATCCGCGACTGCTTCGCCAAGGGCATGTCCGTCAACGAGACCTTCAAAGTCTTAAAGGAAAACTTCAAGGAACAGCCGACGGCCAAGCCGCGCCGGGCCACAGCGCCGGAAACCGGCGCTTCGGGAACCATAAGTGAAGAATACCTGCAAAAATTCTTTGCCACCGCCGGACAGATGATGCAGGGCATGGCCGGATTGGCCACGGCCCAGGTCAAGGCGGAACAACGGCTGCGCAAGGTCGAATCCGTCCTGGGGCAACTTCTGGAGCTCGAGGCCCGGAACGAGGAAACCTTCGGCAAACTCCTGGAACAACGATACGCTGCGCCCGACCCCACATTTGGATCTTCCCCGGTCTCCGAACCTGTGTCCGAGCCCACGCCCGAACCTGTGTCCGAACCTGCGCCAAGGCCCGAGCCGGAAGCCAGGATTCGGGCGCGCAAGATCGTCAATGTGCGCGGGCCCGAAGGCGCAGTCGAATCCTATGCCCTGGAAAAGGACCAGGAGCAGTCCGCCCGCATGGAACAGCCGTCCGACGCCTTTCTCAATACGCCCATAGTCATCCACAACGATCAGGGAGAATTTCTGGGCGTCCCCGGCCGTTTGCCTTTGTCCGGATTCGTGAACGCGCTCGTCCGTGAGGCCGAGGAGACAGGCGCTTCCGTGACCGCATGGACACGAAAGGATGACGCCTGGGTTTTCACCATGGACGCACCCGGCGGCGACACCCATGCCCTGCATTTCAGCTCCACGACCACGCCCCGCGGCAATCTCGTGGTGCTCCTGGGTCGACTCGACGTCAACGGAACTCAAACCACACCGCAATTCCTCCAGGAGTTCTTCCGTCAGGTGAAGGACAAAATCTAGCCTCCGGCAGCTTGAGGAAGGAGGGAGAGATTTTCCCTCCTTTTGATCAGCCCATACCTCCCTCTCTTCCCAAAACGTATTGCGGCCTGTTTGCGGAGTGAGAAGGAGGGAAGCCCGAGACAGTGAAGATCATGAAAATCCTATTGATCGACAACAATGACAGCTTCACCAGAAACCTGGAGCACCTGCTGGTCGCAGCCGTAAACAAGGCCGTCGTGACCGTGGTGCCGTATGCCTCGCTTCCAGCGCTCCCCCTTGACGAACAGGACCTGATCGTCATTTCACCGGGGCCGGGCGATCCTGCCGAGTATCCCGGATACGACCGAATCTTTGCGGCGGGTGTGCCGGTGTTGGGAGTCTGCCTCGGTATGCAGATCATCAACCGGCACTTCGACGGTTGCACCGGCAAGCTGGCCGGATGCGTGCATGGCAAGACGGACGTTGTCCAACTGAATGGCCGCGAGCATGTGGTGGCCCGTTACCATTCACTGCATGTGGTCAAGACGGGCCAGGGGCTGGATGTCCTGGCCTCCAATGCCGACGGCGTGGTCATGTGTCTGGGCAGTCGGCAAAAACACGTTCTCGGATTTCAGTTCCATCCCGAATCCTTTCTCTCACCGGACGGAGGCTGGTTCATTGCCTATGCACTCGATTATCTTGCGCTCGATTAGCCGAATCCAGGTTGACCGCTTTGCCGGTGATCTGGCCCGTACCGACGGGTGCGACATGCTCCTGTCCGCTGACGGCTATCCGGCACAAACCGCATCCGTGATCGGGGTACGCCCGGTGGACGAGTTGGTGTTCACGAATACGACCGCGCCCGAGACCGTCAAAACGTTCTGCTTCGGCTCGCCGGGTCCGGCCCTGGGATTCGTCAGCTACGAATACGGCATGGGCCTGCGCAACGTCTCCTCCTCCAAATCCCATGATTTCCCGCTGGGCCATCTCAAAAAATACGCGGCTGTCATCACGTACCAGGACAACCGGGCCGAGATCGTTTCACCTGACACGCATCTGGCCGAGGCCCTGGCCGACCGTTTGAGCCGAACACCGAATGCACACAGCGCCCACGCCGTGATCGGTCTCCCGGGGACCGCCCCGGAATTATCCCTTGACCAAACAGCGTATGAGGCGGGTGTTGGCGAGACACTGGAACGCATTCTGTCGGGCCACACCTACCAGCTCAACCTGTCCACCCGTTTTTCCTGGCACTGTCCCGATCTCGACGCCCTGGGCCTGTTCCTGAGCCTGAAGCAGCGGCATCCCGCGCCGTTCTATGCCTGGATCACCAGCGGTCCCAAACGGGTGCTGTCCACCTCGCCGGAACGGTTCCTGCGAGTGCAGGAGGGCCGGGTGCTGTCCCAGCCCATCAAGGGAACCTGCCGCCTCGGCAAAGACCGGCTCATGGCCGAAGAACGTCTGACCGGCTCGGCCAAGGAGTCGGCGGAACTGTCCATGATCGTGGACCTGGTCCGCAACGACATCTCGGCCAACTGCGAATACGGCTCTGTACGGGTGGAACACCACAAATCAGTCTTTGCGGTGGACGGACTGCTCCAGATGTATTCCGACGTCTGCGGCGTTCTGCGCAGCGACCGGGACTGCCTGGACCTCTTTTTCGACGCCTTTCCCGGCGGTTCCATCACGGGCTGTCCCAAGAAACGGTCCATGGAGATCATCGAGGAGCTGGAGCCGCACACCAGGGGCGTGTACTGCGGATCAGTCGTGTGCATCCGGGACGAGCGGAACATGGATTCCTCCATTGCCATCCGCACGGCCGTCCACGACACGGACACCGGGGTTCTGGAATCCTACGCCGGAAGCGGCATCGTAGTGGACTCGAATCCCGCAAGAGAGTATCAGGAAACCCTGGCCAAAGCCGCAAAATTTCTTGCCCTGGGAGAATCATGATCCATTACCGCAACAACGGCTACACCCTGGAAGGGATCAGCCTGGACCCGTCGGCTCCGGCCTTTCGCTACGGTGCCGGCTTTTTCGAGACCCTTTATTACAACGGTCGCGACGTCTGCCACCTCGACATGCACCTCGACCGCATCCTCCACTCGCTGCGGTCCTATGACATTCCCTATACCACCGTGGATTTCGAAGAGGTCATCCACCAGATACTCAACCGCAACGGCCTTGAAAAACAGACCGCACGCGTGAACATCTTCTATCCCATCGAGACCGAAGCGGCTTCGCCCGTCATCACGGCCGCACCCCATGACCCCAAGCCGTACAAGGCCTATCGGCTCTGCGTATGCAAGGACCGCCATGTCTCCACCCTCAACGGCCAAAAAACCACCAACTACATGTTCTTCCACCTGGCAATGCGCCGGGCCAAATCACGCGGATTCGACGATGCAGCCCTGTTCGACCTGGAAGACAATCTCCTGGAGGCCGCCACAGGCGCCCTTGTCCTCCAGAAGGAAGGCCAATTCGTATGCGTGGATTCCCCCTACCGGCTGCCCTCCACTGCACTGGCCCTGGCCAGAGAGGTCCTGGACATCCTGCCCGTACGGTTGCCTATGGAGGAACTCACCTCATTCCGGCATGCCTATATCCTGAACTCCGTCATCGGGATGCGTCCGGTTGTCTCCATCGGCGAAACCGCCTTTGTGCCCAACGACGATCCCTGCAAAGAGGTCATGCAACTCGTCCTCGGGGATGTAGAATCCTGACCCGGACCAACAGGCATCCACGCCTGACCGCAACCAGGACTTCCTCCGAAGCGGCAAGTCTCTGGTTGCCAAGAGGCCGCACTGTCCTTATCAAAATCAAAGAATCCCATAGCATTTTTAACTTGATTTATTAGATGGTAATAATTACTAAATAAACGCAACATATCTGACCTCCCGGCCGCATCAACCCAAAACACAGGAGACTGCCATGAGCAAGACCACGGAAAATCTGAAAACGGCGTTTGCCGGTGAATCTCAGGCCAACCGCAAATATCTGGCCTTTGCCGAAAAGGCTGAAAGCGAAGGCAAGCCCGGCGTGGCCAAACTATTCCGCGCTGCCGCAGCCGCCGAAACCATCCATGCACACGCGCACCTGCGCCTTCTGAAGGGCATCGGCACCACTGAGGAAAATCTCAAGGAAGCCATCGAGGGCGAGACCTACGAGTTCAAGTCCATGTACCCGGAGATGATGGAAGACGCCAAAGCCGAAGGCGAAAACGCCATCCTGCGCTATTTCGGGTTTGCCAACGAAGCTGAAAAAATCCATGCCCAGCTCTACACCGCTGCCCTTGAGGCCGGAATCGACACCTTTGCCGATGCCGAATTCTACATCTGCTCGGTCTGCGGCCACACCCAGGACGGCGAGCCCACGGAAAAATGTCCCATTTGCGGCGCAGCACCCAAGGCCTACAAAAAAGTCGACTAATCCCGGCCCGAACGCCTCATTTACGCCGCCCAACCCGACAAATTCGGACTGGGCGGCGCTTTCGTATCGTGGCTGCCGGACACAGGCCTGTACAAAAACCGGCAGTAAAGGTACATGAATCATCATGATGGTCAACGTGGAACGCCTCTCCTACAACTTTGGAGCCTACTGGGCGCTCAAGGACATTTCCTTCAAGCTGGGCAAGGGTGAATTCCTGTTCCTGACAGGCCATTCGGGCGCAGGCAAGACCACCTTGCTCCGCCTCCTCTACGGCGCACTGCCGGTCGAACGCGGACGGGCCTCCGTGGCCGGATTTCAGCTCAACAACTTGAAAAAACGGGATATTCCCAAACTCCGCCGCAAGGTCGGTGTGGTTTTTCAGGACTTCAAGATCCTGCCGGACCGCACTGTCTTCGATAACGTGGCCATGGCGCTCGAGGTGCGCGGCATGCCACGGACCCACCTGGAACGGCGGGTGCGGGCCATTGTCCGGGCCTTGGGACTCGAAACCAAAAGCTATTCCCTGTGCGAACGACTGTCCGGCGGTGAACAGCAGCGCGTGGCCATAGCACGGTCCATGGTCGCCAACCCGGAACTGATCCTCGCCGACGAACCCACCGGCAACCTGGATGTGGACCTGACCATGCACCTCATGGAAATCTTCAAGCAGTTCCATACCTACGGCACCTCGGTCATCATGGCCACCCACAGCCCCGAGGTGCTCGAATGCGTACCCAGCGCGCGCATACTCCATCTTCAGGACGGCCGCATCGTCGAAAACGGCATGACCGCCCCGGAGGAGTTTCCTGAAGACGAGCCCGAACTCGACGGGGTTGGATTATGACCGGGCAATTCTTCCGACTCACCCTGCGCGGCGTGGCGGACCTGCGCCTGCACCCCTTTGCCCAACTGCTCACCCTCATCGCCGTGGGCATGGTCACCCTGCTCACCGGGCTGATTCTGGTGGGGCTGCACAACGTCAACCTCGAACTGCTCAAATCCCGCGGCCAGGTCGAATTCCAGATCTATTGGAAAACCGACATCGATGCGGCCGTGGTGGTCAAGGACTGGGATGTCATCCGCGCATTGGAACACCTGACCGCGTTCAAGACCTTCACCCCGGAAAACGCCCTGACCGAACTGGCCACCACCCTGGGCGAAACTGGTGACTTCTCCTGGCTGGCCGACAACAACCCGCTGCCCTATTCCGGCCTGGCCTCCTTTGCAGTGCCCCCGGAAGCCCAAAACGAGGGATGGGCCGTGAAACTGCTCACGGAACTCAAGTCCCTGCCCGGCGTGGACAAGGTCAACTATGCCCCGTTCCAGGCCGACCTGGCCCAAGGATGGCGAACCCTGTCCCAGATGGTCATCTGGCCCATCCTCGGCTTCCTGGGACTCATCGTCTCCCTGGTGGTGCACAATACCATCAAACTTTCCCTGCTCACCCGCATGGACGAAGTGGAAATTCTCTCCCTGGTCGGTGCCAGCCCCAGCTATGTCCGCTGGCCCATGCTTACCGGCGGATTCTTCCAGGGCATCCTCGGCTCGGGACTCGGCATAGGCCTGCTCGCACTCACCCACTCCATGGTGGCCGAAGCACTCAATTTCCCGCCATTCCTCATCGAAATCCAATTTCTGCCGCTGAACCAACTGGCCATCCTGGCCGGAACCGTGACCCTCGTCTCGGTCATCTCCAGCTGGGTCGCCATCAAGTAGGATCGTTGTCTCCGGCAGCTGGGGGGAAGGAGGAGGAAACCTTTTGAAAAAGGTCTTCTCCCCCTTCCCCCCATCCCTCTCTTTCCAAAACTTTTTGGTGCCGCTTTCGCGGGCCTTTGCACGTTTCCTCACCCGAGCAAAAAGACACCAACGAAACGCTGTGGCTCACCCAACGGCCCGAGGCTTGGGAGAATGGATCAGACGCGCAGTCAACACCGCTTTTCACCCCTCTCCTACACATCCACGACGACAAAAGACACCAGCGAAGCGCTCTGCCTCTCCTACCACCGGCTCAAAATTTGGGAGAATGGATCAGAGATATACAGTTAACGCCATTTGCACGCTCCTACCCACACCCCCCTGTCCCCCAAAGACACCAGCAAAGCGCTGTGTCTCCTCCCCAACGATCAAGGCATGGGGGAGTGGGCCGGATATACAATTAACGCCGCCCTCCACCATAACAAAGACACCAGCAAAGCGCTGCGTCTCCCCCCAACGGCCCGAGGCTTGGGAGAGTGGGTCAGATGTGCATTTGACGGGTGCAGCCGACCCGCAGGCGTAGCAGCGCTACGTCGAGGACTCGGCAAACCCGGCAAATGTGCAGATGGCCCGCTCTCCCAAGCCGACACCGTGACAAAACAAAAAAGAGCCGCTCTTGTCTGGATGGAAAGGATGAAACTTTCCAGACAAGAGCGGCTCTAACCCGCTTGGTCGTGGGGAGCTGAACGCTCCCGAAAAATTATGCGCCCCTGGTGAACAGGGTCAGGGCGAATGCAGCCATGGTTGAAACCATGGTTGCGGAAGCCGATCGACGACTCCGGTTGTTCCTGCGCGAACGAGCAGGAGTCTGACGGTGAGCATTGTTGCTCATGTTCATCATGGCCAGACGGGTATCGTTATCCATGCTCATTTTTCTGTTCCTTTCCTTGTGCCGCCAAACGGGCGTGTTTCCATACCTGCACATCTACGGATGTCGGTGTAATCAATCCAATTGTTTTGTTTGATGTACTTGTTCAGAAATACTGATGGTATTTTAATTCTCAATCGGGTATGATTATGGGGGACATAAAAGGAGCTGATCAAGACCATGGAACTCTACCAACTCAACATATTCGTGGTCGTGGCCGAGGAGGGACACCTGACCCGCGCATCGGTCCGGCTGCACACCAGCCAGCCCTCTGTGAGCGCGCACATCAAGTCGCTGGAAGAGGAGCTTGAAACCAAGTTGTTCATCCGCACGCCCAAGGGAATGCGGCTGACCGAGGCGGGAGAGCGACTCAAGGTCAAGGCGGAAAACGTGCTCAAGGCCGCCAGAGACCTCAGGATCGAGGCACGGAACATGGGCGACGAGCTGGTGGGAGACCTCTCTCTCGGACTGAACACGGACGCGGAGTACCTGCGAATAGTACCGCTGCTCACCACCCTGGCCGAAAAACATCCCAAGATCACCCTACAGATTCAGCAACGGGCCTCCACTTCAGTGCAGGAGACCGTCAGGGACGGTGTGTTGGACTGCGGTTTCATTTTTGGTGAGCCGAGACACCCGGAGATCAAGACCGTTCCTCTGGAGAACACTCATTTTTATGTGGCCGTGCCGGATATCTGGAAAGACCGCATGAAGGGAGGCCTGGAGGCCCTGGCTGATCTGCCCTGGATCACGGACCCCTCGGACAACCCGGTACAAAAACTCGTGGAACAGTTTTTCAAGTCGCGCAATATCAAGCCGATTACCCAGCTCAAGGTGGATGGAGACGAGGTCATTCGGGTACTTGTGGCGGCGGGCAAGGGCATCTCCTTTCTCCGAAAAAACGAAGTGGAGACGGCCAACCGTATCGGTCAGGCAGTGCACACCATGTTCTTTGAGGAATTGTCCATCCAGGCAAACTTCGTCTATCTCAGGCGGCACGATCAGGACCCGGTCATGCGGGCGGTCATTGACCAGGTGAAACAGGTCTGGGGGCTGGAATAGGCAGAGCGATATCAGGCGCAGTCCGCATCTTCCCAAGTCTGGGCCACCACGTCGGTCAGGGCGCGGATCAGCGGGTCACCCTGCCGACTCTTCGGGTAGACAAAGCAGATATGAAGCGACAGGACAGGACCGGTTTCGCAGATCAGGGCGGTGCCTTCAGCGACCATGGCGTCGGCATCGGACTGCTTGAGCAGGGATACTCCCTTTCCGGCGGCCACGAGCCTGCGGATGACGTCCTCGGAATCCGCTTCGATGTAGTCGGTTATCAGAATTCCCGAGTCCTCGAACACACCCTCGATGATCTTCATGAACGGGCAATCCACGTCAGGCTTGATCCAGGGCATGGCCGCGAGCTGATCAAGGGACTTGTCCTTGACCCTGGCCGCCCAGGTTGACGGGGCCACCACTCGGACCGGGATTTCCCTGAGCTTTAATGCGGTCACCTCCGGATACAGATTGTCGAAAAAGGAAAAACCAGCATCGATCCTGCGATCGCGCACATCCTTGAGGATGGGGCCGGAAGACCCCTGCATGAACTTGAGCCTGAGTTTGGGCTGGGCCATGGCCATGGCCTCCGAGAGTTCGGCCACGCGCAAGAATTCCGGGTCAGTGTTCAGGGCGATGGTCAGGGTGCCGGTCAGCTCTTCCCGGTAACTTGTGGCCTGGTTGACCATGTCCTCGGCGGCCAACAGGACCGAGTCCGCCTTGAGTTTGAGTCCCTTGCCCACTTCGGTCAGCTGCATGCCGCGCGGGGTGCGCACGAACAGAGGCAGACCCAACTCCTCCTCCAGCGCCTTGATGTGGCCGCTCACTGCGGGCTGGCTGGCATAGATGCGTTCGGCAGCCTTGGTCAGATTGCCCTCTTCGGCCACCACGACAAATGTCTTGAGCTGGTACAGTTCCATCATACCCCCCAGGTTCGGCGCACGATCTCGATGAGCGCGGCCATGGACGGGTTCTGCTCATCGCCCTTGCGGTAGACGAAGTTCAGTTCCACGGGATACCGGCCTACCAGGGCGCATTCCGCGGCTTGTCCCGCCTGAAGAAGCTCGGCCACCTCGTCCTCACGGACCAGGGCCAGGGCCTTACCCTCAATGATCAGTGGCCGGATCACATCTTCGGAGTCGGCACCGATGGTTCTGGACGGCACTATCCCGTACTCGTTGAAGATGGATAGTTGCAGCTCCCGGAACGGGCAATGACTGGTGGGCATGATCCAGGTATAGGCGGACAAAGCCCGGGCATCCGCCAGGGCCAGATCGTTTTCCCATTTGGCCGCGCCCATGATGGAATATGTCGGTTCGGCCAGTTTGACGTCTTCGAGGTCGCGGTACGGGTTGCCCGAGAAAATGAACCCAGCATCCAGGTTCCTGGCCCGGATCTCGCTCAAGATCACACCTGACGGCGACTGGACAAGCTTCAGGTTGAGCTTGGGGAACTGTTCGCTCAAACGGGTGATCAGACTGACGGTCTTGAGAAATGCCGGATCGGAACACAAGCCCAGCCCCACATGACCGGCCACTTCGCCGCCCAGCGTCACCGCCCGGGCCTGGAGCATATTGGCTGCGGTCAACACCTTGATGGCGTCCTCGACCAGCTCGGCTCCGGCCTGGGTCAACTCCACGCCGCGCGGCACCCGGTCGAACAGACGCACGCCCAGTTCCTCTTCCAGGGCCTTGATGTGCGCGCTCACCGCAGGCTGGGTGGCATGCACCCGCTTGCCCGCGCGGGTAATGTTGCCTTCCTCGGCCACGGCCACGAACGTTCTCAATTGATACAGTTCCATGCGCACTACATACCCGCACAAAGGAGAAGGGGCAATCAGGATTCCTTATGGGTGGCGTCATGCTTTGTAATTGGACCGAGAACAGCCTTTCCCCTAGGAGGAGAATACGGCGGTACTTTTAGCGGAATTAACCGGAGGGGCGGCCAGATGAAATGGCAATGCAGTTGGATTTATCTTTTCCATGTTGAGGATTCCAGCACAGAAGCGCGGGATTGTCCGGAGCTGGACGTATCGAGGCTGCTACGGACAGGCAAGGCCGTCCTTTGGGTCGGCATATCCGTCCTGATGGGAATGGGCGTGAGCCAGCTCGGCTAGTCCGACAGGACACACTCACCCTCAGCCCATAGACTTCCACGCCCCCTCCCGATACAGCCCCGAGAGGTATCAGAATTTCTTATGGCTGGCGTCACGCATTGTTATTGGACCACCGCGCTCCCTTTTGCCTAGGAGGAGAAAATTTTTTCTTCCTATTCAACAGGGTTAGCAAAGAGGTCGTGATGAGAAATTTGATGAATTGCAACGGCTGGATGTATCTGTTTTACCCCGAGGACTCGACCGGAGCTCCTCAAAGCAACACGCTGATCAAGAACGCAAACGGTCCGCTCGGCGTGATCAAGGTCGCCCTCTGGACAGGCGTTTCCTTCCTCATTTCCATGGGCATCAGCCAGCTCACCTAGTCTGAAAGGACCACCTTGTTCCGACCGGTTTCCTTGGCCTTGTATAGGGCCTGATCTACCTGCCTGATCAGCTCTTCCCTGTCGGTCCCTGAGGCATGAACCACGCCGAAACTGGCCGTCACAGGCCGTGAAAGCCCGCTGAAAGAGAACCCGGCCACGCCTTGCCGCAGCCGCTCGGCCATCCGCCTCACCCGGCCTGAGTCCTGCCCCGGCGACAGGACCATGAATTCCTCCCCGCCCCATCGGGCCAGGGTGTCCTTGCCCCGGATGTTTTCTCCAACCAACTGCGTCATTTCACACAACACGGTGTCACCCGCGTCGTGACCAAAGGTGTCGTTGATGACCTTGAAATGGTCGATGTCGAACATGATCAGTCCGAAGGATTCTTCAGAGGCAACCAAGGTGTCGAGCAGACGCAGAAAACTGCGCCGGTTCAAGGCTCCGGTCAAAGGATCGGTGGCGGCCTCGTCCTCGAGAACAGCCTTTTCATCCTCCAGGGCGCTCACATCCTGGAATGAGAAGAGCCGCAGGTTTGATCCGGGAAACTGGTTGAAGGTCACGCCGAAGACATGGGCCCTGGACTTGGGATGCCGGGGATTTTCGATATGCAGCACATGGTCGCGGTCCAAAGGATCGTTGACCATGGAGTCGATCCACTCGTTGGGATGGCCGTTGTAGGGCTCGTCGTTGAGCTTGACGATGTAATCCTCCAGACCCACATCCCGTTCTGTCATCTTTGCAAAACTCTCGAATCCGAGGAACGCGGCCAGGGGCCGGTTCATGTAATTCACTTCCATGTCATCCACCAGCACGGCCGGACCAGGAAAGAAGTCGAGGAGTTGTTGCAGGGAGTAGTCCATCTGGGCCATGCGCCGGGTCGTGACGATCTTCCGGGCACAGCGCATGACCGCATCCCGGAGCTTGATACCGTCCGCCGGCAACCGTACAAAGGCGTCAACGCCCAGCTCGACCGCCCGAACCAGATCCTTGGGGGCATAGGTATCGAAGGCCACCACCACCCGAGCCTGCTCCGAAGCGTCATGGGCCGCTTCAATAAGCCTGATCCCGTCCACCTGACTGGTCGAAAGATCGGTGACCAGGATTTCAGGCTTGAAGTCATCAATTATCTTGATGGCCTCATGGGTACTCGCTGCTGCCCGGACATGCACATTCCCCTCGTCCAAGAGTTTGACCACGAGCTCACGCTCCTGGTCCTTCTGCTGAACCACCAGAATGGTCATTCGCTTGCGGAGTTTCGACACGGTAGCGACCTTACACGCCCATGATGTTGTAGCCGGAATCCACAAACACGATATCCCCGGTGGTGCCGGAGGAAAGGTCCGAAGCCAGGTACAGGGCGCTTTTGCCCACGTCGTCGATGGTGATGTTCCTGTGCAGGGGGGCCTTTTCCTCGATGCGGCCGAGGATGGACTTGAACCCGGAGATGCCCGAAGCGGCCATGGTCTTGACCGGTCCGGCCGAAATGGCATTGATGCGCACCCCGGCCTCGCCCAGATCAACGGACAGGTAACGCACGCAGGCTTCCAGGGCGGCCTTGGCAACACCCATGGCGTTGTAGTTGGCCACCACCTTACCTGCGCCGTAGTAGCTCAAGGTCAGGACCGAACTGCCGGGCTTGAACAGCTTCTCAAAGGCCCGGCACAGGGCCACCAGGGAAAATGAGGACACGTCCAGGGCCACCTTGTACCCCTCGCGGCTGGTGTCGATGAACCGCCCCTTGAGGTCCTCACGGTTGGCGTAGGCTATGGAGTGGACCAACACGTCCACGTCGCCCCACTTGTCCTTGACCAACTGTGCCCCTGCCTCGATCTCGTCGTCAGAGGTGACGTCGCATTTGAACATGAATTCGCCGCCCAGCTCTTCACAGATGGGGGCAAGCCTGTGCTCGATGGGATCGGCTGCATAGCTGAAGGCCAGCCGAGCGCCATGCTCCCTGAATTGTTTGGCAATGCCATAGGCGATGGAGCGGTCGTTGACCACACCGAAGATGAGAGCCTTCTTGTCTTTCAAAAGCATGGATATCTCCTCTGATTGGCCGAGGTACCCCGGCCGTGACACTGCGGCGATGATAACCTACATGGCCGCGTATATCGCTTCCAGAATACGTGCGGAGTTCGGGCCGCCGTCCAGGTCCAGACCAAGGGAAGCGGCTTTGCGGTCAAGCCCCTCGGCCATGAGCGGCGTCAGCCGATCCGGTCCCAAATCGTCTTCGGTGATGACCTTGAGACCGCCTTTTTCCTCGATGCGTCGGGCGCGCATGTTCTGCTCCCGATTCTGCAGGAAGGGGTACATCAGACCGAAGGTGTTGGTGGCCAGCAGGTTCATGGTCGTATTGTAGCCGCCGAGGGACACGGACAACCGGGCCAGTTCGAGATAGGCCAGGAAACGTTTGCTAAACCGCTTCACCGTTATGTGTTCGTAGGCTTCGGCCTGCCCTTGCAAGGACTCCAACTCCGCTTCCTCCACGTAGGGACCGGTGAACATCACCAGCCGATGCGGATGGGATTCGAACAGCCTGGGCGAGGCAGCCATGACCCCGCGCAACAGATCGCGCCCGATGTGACCGCCCCCCACCGAAGCGACCACCAGGGGGATTTCGCCCAAAGCCAGTTCATCGGCCAGGATAGCGGTCTCAAGGGGGTCCGGCTTGCGCGCCACATAGCCGGTGTAATGCACCTCGGGCACGATGCCGTCCACACCGGGAAAGGTCTCGTCCAGCCGGACCAGGTTGGGGTCCGAATGGACCAGCACATGATCGAAATTTGGATTCAGATAGCCGTGTACCCGCTCCACCTGACGCTTCATGTCGTCCTTTTCCACCAGGATGTCACGAACCGAGCTTACGGATCGGCATTTGCCGTACTCGCCAATGCGCACATTCTTCAGGATGGGCAACAGCTCGAAACGGAATTTCTTGCGCCCAAAGGGAAAGAGTTCGACCATGAATATGTCGGGCTGCTGTTCGGCCATGATCTGCTTGAACAGTTTGAGGCGGCGCACCAGCACCTCGTCCACGTCCGCACCTTCCTCAAGGGGGATGAAACGGGTGAACTTGGAATCCATCATCAGGCCGGGCAACTGGATCTGGGTCATGTTGGCGGGTGGATCAAAATCCACTTCGGCCCCGCCCGTGACCAGTATCACTTCGTGGTTTTCAAGCCCCTTGACGATCTCCAGGGAACGAAACATGTGCCCCACGCCCAGCACGTGCTGACAATAGAAAACAATACGCATTACAGCTCCATATTCAGTTCGCCCAGGGCGAGTTCATTGTCCAGACAATCAATACGATGCAATCGGTAGGGAAGGAAAGGCACCGGGTCGCCCGGTTGAAAATCCAGGCCGCTCAAGGCGTATGTCAAACACTTGAGCACCCCGTTGTGGGTGACCACCAGCACTGACGATTCCGGGTGCTCCAGGGAAAATTCAATAAGCGCATCACACGTACGCATAAGCACCTCGTTTCGGCTCTCCCCGCCCTTGGGCTGAAAGTCGAAACCCCTGAATTCCTGCCGGCGCACCTGCTTGCGTATCTCTTTCAACTCCGCCTTGGTCAACCCGGCCCATTCGCCCCAGTCCTGCTCTCCCAGGCGGGGGTCTTCAAACACGGGCAGCCCCAGCCGCTCGTTGATGATGGACGCGGTTTCCCTGGCCCTGCCAAGGGAGCTTGTAAGGATGCATTCCAGCCCTCCCTGGTCCAGAGTCTCGGCCCATTTGCGGGCCATGTCACGCCCTTCGTTGCACAGGGGGATGTCTAGCGCGCCCTGAATCCGGGATTCACGGTTCCAGTCTGTCAGTCCGTGGCGCATGCAATAATACGTGGTCATTGTGAGGCTCGCTTGTTGGACAGTTTTTGCATGACGTCAACCACCAGACCGTAGTTGCGCCGTGCACTGTGATATTCCGCTACATAGGCAGGAGCCTGATTACCCAGGGACGTGCACAGGGCCAGGTCACGCACGAGAGTGTCCATGCCCTTTGTAAACGCCTGGTGCGTGGTTTCGGTGATAATCCCGGTGTGGTCGTGTGCCACCACCTGGGGCGCGCCCTCGTCGTCCGTGGCCACCACAGGCAGCCCGCATTGCTGGGCCTCCAGGTAGACCATGCCCACACTCTCCTTCAGTCCGGGAAAGGCAAACAGATCCGCTGCACTGAATACGGAAGCCAATTCCGCGCGCTCGACCAGTCCCAGAAAGCGCACCCGCCTGCCGAGCAGGGAGCGGGCTTTCGCTTCCAGCTCTCTTTTGCGCGGACCGTCTCCGGCCACCACCAGATAAATATCACGGCGACGCTCTATGAGCTCCGCGCAGGACCGGAACACCCATTCCAGCCCCTTTGCCTTGACCCCGTCACGCATCATGGCAGCGGTCACGATAACGCGAGCAGAACCGGTTTCCCATGCCTGACGCAACCTGGCGCCTTCTGCTTCGTTGCGCCCAAGCAACCCCTCCGGCAGACCGGGCCGAATATGAGAATACCGGTCTGCGGGCAGCAGTTTGGCGCATCCGGCCAAGTCGTTGGTCCGATTGCAAAAGACATGATCGGCCCGGAGCATGGCCCGCCTGTTCAGAAGATATCCCGGCAAGGTGGCCAACTTCTTCCGCCGGTTTTCCGCATAGCTCGCCTGGAAGATGCAGTACGGCACCCCCAGCCGACGGGCGCCCGAAGGCCCGAAAACATCCGGAACCTTATAGTAGGAGCCGAAGGTAAGCCATGCGTCCACGCCCTGCGCCTCCTCCACCATGGAGTTGAGAGCCCTTGCAGCCCCCGTCCACCTGGTGGGTTTGAAATATATTTCCTTGGCCGGAAAAAACGGCAAAGTGACCATTTCAACCCCCAACTCAACCAGCGTTTGCCGGAGATCGCGCGCAATGGTCACGTCACCAGAAACGGACGGATGCTCAAGGGGCTTGAAGGGCGTGCACAAGGCGATCTTCATCGGTTTCTCCCTAGTTGCGGATGGGACTTCATCACCTCTGTACACCATAATCGTCGGCGGGTGAAACAGCGGAAATCACTCGGAAGGCGGTACCAGCGGCAGAGGCGGGACCGGAACCTCGGGCAGGTTTGCCAGTCGGGTTTCCACCACTTTGGGGTTGGGATAGGTGGTCAGAATGGATTCCAACAGGGAGCGGGTCTTGGCGTAGTCGCGTTCGTTTTCGTAGATGTCCGCCAACAAAAACACTGCCAAGGCCCTGGTTTCATCTGAAATCTCTTTTATGCTCAGAAGCTGTTCCAAGGCCTTGACCGCCTGGGTCCAGCTGGAGATGAAGGTGTAGCTCTGGGCCAATTCGTACAGGCACCGGGCCTTGGACTCGGAATCCTGAGCGGAGTCGGCGCAGTTTTCCAGGGTCGCGGCCACAAGATCGTAACTGCCCATGTTCCTGTACAATCGAGCCATGCGCAGTTGTGTACGGTAGGTGTGTTCCGGTGAATTCGCACCATGGATAAGGCATTTTTCAAAGGCCTCGATGGCCTTGGGGATGTTATCGAGTTCAGAATAGACCTCGCCCAACTGGAACATGATATTCCAGGCAATCTCGGTATCCTGCCCCAATTCGAGATACATGGCTTCAAGCAGGACCACGGCCCGGTCGTAATCGCCCTTGATGGACACGGCTATTTCGGCGAGCCTGTCCCAGGCTTCCTTGCGAAACTCGCCTTGAGGTTCCACCTGGAGATAGCGCTCGTAATCCTTTTCCGCTTCCAGGTAAAATCCCTTGGAATAGGATTCGCGCGCCCTCTGAATGTCTTCCATGCCGGGAGACAATTCGGACGAGCAGGCCGCGACGATACCCATCGTCGCGGCCAGCAGTAACAACAGCAGTAAACGTTTCATTGGACCCTTGGACTAGATGTCCTTGAGTTCTTCGTCATCGTCCATGACGAGATCGAACCCGACGACCTTGTTGTCGTTGTCCATCCGCACCAGGCGCACACCCTGAGTGGCACGGCCCCTGGTCTGACTGACCTCGGACACGGACATGCGGATGACCTTGTTCTGGGAGGTCAACAGGATGACGTCATCCAGTTCGTTGACCATGCGGGCACTAATGACTTTGCCGGTCTTGTTGGTCAGTCGCATGTTCAGGATACCCTTGCCGCCGCGCGTCTGCACCCGGTACTGGTCGATGGTGGTGCGCTTGCCGAAGCCGCCTTCACTGACGGTCAGCAGCTGATCGCGTTCGCTGTCGCCGGTGACCACACAGGCCACGACCTCGTCATTCTGGCGCAGGGCCATGCCCTTGACGCCTGCGGTGACACGACCCATGGGACGGGCGTCGTTGATATTGAACCGGATGGCCGAACCTTCGCGGCTGACCAGGATGCAGTCCACATTCGGATCGATCTCGCGCACGGTCATGAGTTCATCATTGTCGCGCAGGTTCACGGCCCGGATACCGGTGGTCCGGCAGTTGCCGTACAATCCGATGGAAGAACGCTTGATCATGCCGCGCTTTGTCACGAACAGGAAGAAACGGTCGTCGTCGAATTCGCGCAGGGACAGGCAGGTGGTGATCTGCTCATCCTTGTCCAGGGGCAGCAGGTTGTTGACATGCCCGCCCTTGGCGTAGCGGCTACCCTCCGGCACCTGATGGACCTTGATCTTGAACATCTTGCCAAAGTTGGTGAAGAGCACCAGATGCTGATGGTTGGTGGTCAGCATGAAGGTGTGGATGAAGTCTCCGTCACCGGTCTGCACGCCTGCAATGCCCTTTCCGCCGCGACGTTGCGCCGTGTAGTTGGACAGCGGGGTGCGTTTGATATAGCCGCGCTGGCTGAGGGTGATGACCGTTTCCTCGTCGGGAATGAGGTCTTCGATGTCGATGGAATCCAGATCCGCCATGAGCAGTTCGGACTTGCGCGGAGTCGAGTAATTCTCCTTGATCTCCCTGAGTTCTTCTCGAATAACCCCCTTGAGGACCTCTTCGTTGCTCAGGATGGATTTGTAGTATTCGATCTTCTTCATCAGCTCGGCCAGCTCTTCCAGGAGCTTGTCGTGCTCCAACCCGGTGAGCTTCTGCAAACGCATTTCGAGAATGGCCTTGGCCTGGATCTCGGAAAGCTCGAAGCGGGACATCAGGGAATCGCGGGCCTCTTCCGTATTCTTGGACGCACGAATGAGCTTGACCACTTCGTCGATGTTGTCCAAAGCAATGCGCAAACCTTCCAAAATGTGGACGCGCTTTTCGCACTTGTCGAGATCGAACTTGGTACGACGGGTGATAACCTCCCGGCGATGCTCCAGGAAATAGCTCAACACCTGTTTCAGGTTCAGCAGCATGGGCCGCTTTCCGACCACGGCCATCATGTTGATGCCGAAGCTCGTTTCCAGAGGGGTGAACTTGTACAGGGAGTTGATGATGATGTCGGCAATGGCTCCGCGCTTGAGTTCAAGCACGATGCGGATGCCGGTGCGGTCGGACTCGTCACGCAGGTCGGAAATGCCTTCGATGCGCTTTTCATGAACCAGGGCGGCAATTTTTTCGACTAGGGTGGACTTGTTGAGCGCATAGGGGATTTCCCTGATGACGATGCACTCTTTTCGGCCCTTGGTGGCCTCTTCGACCTCTACCACACCGCGGATCTTGATGGAGCCGCGACCCGTGGTGTAGGCGTCGATAAGCCCCTGGCCGCCGAACACCGTGCCGCCGGTCGGGAAATCCGGTCCCTTGACGCACGTCATCAGCGATTCGATGGAGCATTGAGAATCTTCCAGCAGCAGAACACAACCGTCAATCAACTCGGACAGGTTGTGGGGCGGAATATTCGTGGCCATGCCGACCGCAATACCCGTGGTGCCGTTCAAGAGCAGGTTCGGCACCTTGGTGGGCAGTACTGCCGGTTCCTGCATGGTGTTGTCGTAGTTGGGCCTGAAGTCGACCGTCTGCTTTTCGATGTCCCCAAGGAACTCGGAACAGAGGCGGGCCATGCGGACTTCGGTGTACCTCATGGCTGCCGCGGAATCGCCGTCAATGGAACCGAAGTTACCCTGACCGTCCACGAGCGGATCGCGCATGGAGAATTCCTGGGCCATGCGGACCAGGGCATCGTATACCGCCGAATCACCGTGCGGGTGATATTTACCGATGACGTCACCGACCACGCGGGCGGACTTCTTGTAGGCGCGGTTGTGATAGTTCCCGAGGTCGTGCATGGCGTAAAGAATACGCCGATGGACGGGCTTCAGCCCGTCCCGCACATCCGGGATGGCGCGCCCGATAATGACGGAGAGGGAATACTCAAGATAACTTTTCTTGAGTTCGCTTTCGATAGTGATCGTATTGCTCATGTAATTGCCTCGAACTTAAATATCCAGTTCCTGCACAGCCAGTGCATTTTTCTCGATGAACAGCCGGCGGGGTTCCACGTTGTCGCCCATGAGGTCCATGAAGATGTCATTGGCCGCGGCCGCATCCTCAATATTCACCTGGAGCATGGTCCGCTTGTCCGGACGCATGGTGGTTTCCCACAACTGATCCGGGTTCATTTCACCCAGACCCTTGTAGCGCTGGATCTGCCAGCCGCGCTGCGCTTCTTCCATGACCCCGTCATAGAGCGCGAAAAGACCGGAAACGGGCTTCTCCATCTCTTTGAGCTGCAGGGTGAAGTCGAACCCGCCGCAGGCTTCCTTGATCTCGCCGTAGGTCGTGTAGCCCTTCTTGTAGAGCTTTGAATAAAAGAACTCCATGGCCAGGCGCATGCGATGGCCGTTGCCGTTCTCGAAGATCACATAGGTGCGGTCTTTGTCCAACTCATAGTCATGTTCGCTTTCGATAATGACCTTGAAACCTTGTTCACCGAAGGATTTCTTGAATTCCTCGGGATCATGGTCTTCAAAATGGGTGAAGGAAATCCGTTCGGGATAATCCATGAGCGCCTGATACAAAGCACACTCGATGCCCACTGTTTCCGCCTCATTGAACCGGGTGCGCATGAAGCGGATACGGTCCATGAGATCAATGAGTTTCTTTTCGATGAACAGTTCACCGGATTGCGCCTTGATGGCCACGTCGGTGCCGACCTTTTCCATGAGGAAATTATCCAGCTCCACGTCATCCTTGATGAACTGCTCGAATTTACCCTTGTGGGCGCGGTAGAGCGGAGGCTGGGCGATATACAGGTTGCCGCGGTTGATCAGCTCCTCGTACTGCCTGAAGAAGAACGTCAGGAGCAGGGTACGGATATGGGAACCGTCAACGTCGGCATCGGTCATGATAACGACCTTGTGATAGCGCAGCTTGTCGAAATCCTTTTCGCCCTCTTCCATGCCGATACCGATGCCCAGTGCAGTGATCATTGCACGGATTTCCTTGTTGCCGAGCATCTTGTGCATGCGGGTCTTCTCGACATTGAGGATTTTGCCCCGCAACGGGAGAATGGCCTGCGTTTTCGGATCCCGGCCCTGTTTGGCCGAGCCTCCTGCGGAATCACCCTCAACAATGAATATTTCGGAATCCTCCGGATTCTTGGACTGACAATCGGCCAGCTTGCCTGGCAAGGAGTTGTCCGACAGAGCGCCCTTGCGCCGGACCAGATCACGCGCCTTGCGGGCCGCTTCTCTGGCAACGGATGCATCCACGACTTTCTCGATAATGAACCGCGCTTCCTTGGGATTCTCTTCAAAAAAGGTGTTCAGCTTTTCGTAGATGACACCAGCCACCAGACCGGCGGCTTCCGAGTTTCCGAGCTTGGTCTTGGTCTGGCCTTCGAACTGCGGATCAGGCAGCTTGACCGAAATGACCGAGGTCAGCCCTTCACGGACATCGTCTCCGGTCAACTTCTTGATCAGCTTTTTCGGCAGATCGCCGTTCTGAACATAGTTGTTGATGGCACGGGTGAGCGCAGTCTTGTAGCCTGCCAGGTGCGTTCCGCCCTCGATGGTGCGGATATTGTTGGCGAACGTGAAGGTGTTTTCCTTGTACGCCGAGGTGTATTGCAAGGCGAACTCGACGATCATGTTTTCGGATTCACCTTCGCCATACACGATCTCACCGATGGTGCTCTGGCCGGAATTGAGATCCTTCACATACTGAACAATACCGCCTTCAAACTTGAATTTTTCGCTTTCCTGTTCTCCGGAACGCTCGTCCTTGAACTCGATTTCAAGGCCGGAATTGAGATAGGCCAATTCCCTGAAACGCTTTCTGAGCGTATCGTAATCGAATTGATTGACCTCGAATATTTCTTCATCAGGCCTGAAACGCTGGGTGGTACCAGTTTGCGTTGCCGGTCCGATTTCTTCCAATTCCACCACGACGTTGCCGCGTTCGAATTTCATGCGGTGCGTCTTTCCGTCACGCTTGACCGTGGTCTCCATGAACTCGGACAGGGCGTTGACGCAGGATACACCCACGCCATGCAGACCGCCGGATACCTTGTAAGAGTCATTATCGAACTTACCACCCGCGTGCAGGGTGGTCATGGCTAACTGGACGGCAGGCACACCTTCTTTTTGGTGGATTTCCACCGGAATGCCTCGGCCGTTGTCCGTGACCGTGCAGGAGTTGTCCATGTGCAGGGTGACCTTGATCTTGTCACAATACCCGGCCATGGCCTCGTCAATGGAGTTGTCTATGACTTCGTAAACCAGATGATGCAGGCCGCGAATATCCGTGGACCCGATGTACATGGCCGGACGTTTCCGAACAGCCTCGAGCCCCTCAAGTACGGTTATTGATTCGGCATTGTAAGTTTTTTCGCTCATTTATGCGTTTTCCTCGGTATAGTAAGTCTCTTCCTGGATCATCATGGGCATGACGATCACCTGATAATCCTTGTCGTCCGCGCCGGTCAGGCCGCAGGGAGCCTCGGTGCCGGTAAGCGTGAACTTCACGGTGTCGGAATTGAAATGGTTGAGTATCTCGATCAGGTTTCTTGTAGGAAAGGCAATGCGGCTCATGTCGCCATTGAAGGTAGCGTCAATGGACTCCCGTGCCGTACCGGTTTCCTGACCTTGAGCCGATACCGTCACCTCGTTCCCGGCAAAGGAAAAATAGGCGCAACGGTTGGAATCCGTGTTGAACAGGGCCACACGGGACAGGGCGTCCACCAGATCCAACCGGCTCACTTCCAGAGTGGAAGTGTCATCGTCACCTAATTTTGCAAGGAAATTATGATAATTGGGGTATTGATAATAGGACAATGGCAGCGTGAAGGTCTCGCGCTTGTCTCCGGTGCGGAAAAAGAGTCGCTTGTCCGAAATGGCCAGTTCGATTTCATCAGCGGTGAGCCATTTCTTAAGCTCGATCAAATACTTCTTCTGAATGAGCACCCCCTCTTCCGGGAGCATGGCAAAAATATCGTCGTTGATGAAATTGAACATGGAGAACTGATGGCCATTGAGACCGCAGACTTCCACCGTGTTGACACCCAATTTCTGACGCGGCACCAAATATATGCAGGCAATCGCCTCCATGGAATCTTCGTCTGAAATGCAGAAGGCGATCTTGTCGATGATTTCATGCAGGAAATCCCCGGACCAGAACACGGTTCCATTTTCAGGGAAGGTGGAGAACTTCTGGAACCACTCGGGATCATTGACCGGGAATTTGTATTTCCTGGCCTTTTGTTCCACCAGGACATTCTGATTGGCCTCATCGGTCCTGATGGTCAGTTCTCCCTGGCCGGAACGCAACTGTTTCACCAAATCATAAAATGCACGGCCTTGAACGCCGGCAAGGCCTTCGCCTTCCAGCGTGGCCGGATAGGAACCCATGAACTCCAGGTTGGAATCAGTGCTCATGATATTGAGGCATCCGTTCTCGCACTGCAACCAGATGGTTCTCAGAAATGCGGCACCAGTTTTGGCCGGGATGATGTTCGCCGACTTCTGGAGCCCTTCAATGATTTCATCTCTGTTCACTTTCAGAAACATAAAAAATATCTCCTTGATTGAGATTTATTACCTCGGTTCCTTTGTTCCTTTTCGATGTAAGGCCATGGAATCGATTACTATTTTGTGCACATGAATTGTCATGAGTTTGGAACCAAATCTGCGTAAAACAACCCTTTCTTCCAAACATCAAGATATGCGACATTTATTCTTCAACGTTTTCAACAGTTGTTTCAATTCAAAGTCATCTTCCTGTAATTGATCGATTTTTTTAACTGAGTACAAGACCGTGGAGTGATCCTTGCCACCAAAGGCCCGACCCAGGGCCGGATAGGAGGTGTTCAACATCTGACGACACAGGTACATGGCCACCTGTCTGGCCTGGGCAATGTGCTGGTGCCGCTTGGTGCCGGTCAAATCCTTTACGTGGATGTTGAAATGCTCGGACACCACGCTGAGAATTTTTTTTGGTGTCAGATCGTCCGTGGTCTTTTCCTCGGTGTTGGCCAGAATATGTTCGAAGTCCTTTTGGGACAGATCCTGCTTGACCAGCTCCTTGAAGGCGAACAACTTGAGCAGGATACCCTGGAGATAGCGGAAATCCTTGAACCGCTGAGCCAAGGTCAGAATCTGTTCCTTGCCCAGCGAGAGGCGTTTGGCCCGTGCTTGGCGCTGGATATAGCCCACCCGGATTTCCAGATCAGGCTCCTTGAGAGTGACGATCAAGCCCCAACCCAAACGTGATTGGAGATTGTCGTCCAGAAAATCATAACTGGTCACTTTTTCGCGACAGGCCAGAACCATCTGTTTCTTGTTGTCGTAGAAGTGATTGAATATATTCACCAGTTCCTGTTGGAAATGCGGGTGTTCCTTGATCTTGTGGAAATCGTCGATAAACAGGAAATCATATTCGAACAGATAGTTGCGCGCTTTGAAAGGGTCGCCTTTGAACCGGATGGAATAGATGGAATTCAACTCGTCCATGGAGCCCATGAACACAGTGGAATAGTCATGTTTCTTGCTGATCTCGTTGCCCACGGATTTGAGCAGATGTGTCTTGCCCGAGCCGCCAGGGCCGCAGATGATGAACGGGTTGAACAGAGAACCGGTCTGTTTGGCCACTTCCTTGGCTGAGGCGATGGGAAAGTAATTTTTTTTGTTGATCAAAAAAGTGTCAAAGGTGAATTCCTGACCAAAGGGAAAGTCGATGCGTTTGACAACGTCCGACACCTGGACACCTTTTGCCCGCTCCTTGTTTTCGTCATTCTTGTAGCTTACCAGATAGCCGTTACCCAGGAACATATTCAACTGGGCCTCGAATTTATCCTGAATGTCAGACTCGAACCACTTGGCAAAAAACGTATGGGGAAAACCCACGGTCAGACGCTTGTTTTCCTCAGAGTAATCGAACTGCAAAGGATCGAACCAGCGCTTGAGTTCCTCATCCGAACTGGTCTGAAGGAGATGTTTGCGAAGGGATTCTTTCACGGTGTGGCTTTGTTGTTTATAATTGTTCGGATTTATTGGAGATAAAAAACCAAAAACCAAGTCTAAATAATCTCCCTAAATACATTTGATTTTATACCTTATTATGGCCATAAAGCCAAGCATTTCCGAGAAATTAAATAGCTGAGCACCCTGTTTCAAGCCGGCTGAAAAACCCTTTTTCAATACCTGTTGAAAACAAGTGAAGGAAAGGCATTTTTTCCTGGTGAGTGAGTCATAAGCAGAGGATCAAAATTACGTTCAACAACTTGGTTTTCCTCTGCGCGAAATTGGATTACAAGAATTGTAATTCAAGAACAAAAAATTCCACCCCTTGGCTTTGGCTGATGGGTTCGGAGGCGGATACACATGGCAGAATTCAAAGTGAACAAGACGGTCAAGGAGATCAACGAACGCATCCGCAAAGGCAAGGCCGTGGTGGTCAACGCCGAGGAAATGATCGCCATCGTCAGGAAAGAGGGCAAGGTCAAAGCGGCTCAGGAGGTGGACGTCGTCACCACGGGAACGTTTTCGCCCATGTGCTCCTCGGGCCTGCTTTTCAATATAGGGCAGCAGCCTCCGGTGATGAAGGTTTCCAAGCTGTGGCTGAACAACGTCCCCTGCTACTCCGGCATTGCCGCTGTAGACGCGTATTTGGGGTGCACAGAACCTTCCGAGGACGATCCCCTCAACAAGGTGCACCCGGGCCGTTTTGCGTATGGCGGAGGGCACGTCATGGAGGATCTGCTCCGGGGCAAGGCCGTGCACCTGCGGGCCGAGGCTTACGGAACCGATTGCTATCCTCGTCGTACTCTGGACAAGGACGTCACCCTGGCCGACCTGCCCAATGCGATCATGCTCAACCCGCGTAACTGCTATCAGAATTACAATGCGGCCGTGAACCTGACCAGCCGCACCATCTATACCTACATGGGACCGCTCAAGGCCAACTGTTCCAACGTGAACTACGCCACGGCCGGGCACCTCTCCCCTGCGTTCAATGACCCGTACTACAAGACCATCGGGATGGGCACGCGCATCTTCCTTGGGGGCGGTATCGGTTATGTCATCGGTGAAGGCACTCAGCACGTGCAAAAACCCAAGCGCAATGATCGCGGCATCCCGGAGAACGGTTCCGGCACCCTGATGCTCAAGGGCGATTTCAAGAAGATGGACGCCCGGTATGTGCGTGGTCAATCCCTTGTGGGCTACGGCGTGTCCCTGGCCGTGGGTGTGGGCATCCCCATTCCCATGCTCAACGAGGAAATGGCCTGGTTCACCGGGGTTTCAGATGCCGACATCACCATGCCGGTCAAGGATTACGGCTACGACTACCCCAACGGCATATCGCGTGAACTGGCCCGGGTGACCTTTGAGGAACTGCGCAGCGGCGAGATCACGGTCAACGGCAAAAAGACCGAAACGGTCCCGGTGACCAGTTATTCCATGTCCCTCGAAGTGGCCGACAAACTCAAGGATTGGATTGAAAAGGGCGAATTCCTGCTGACCGAGAAACAGGACGACATCCCGAGTTTTTAAGATTTGCCTCCGGCGGCCAGAGGGGGAAACTTTTGAAAAAGTTTCCCCCTCTGGACTCCCCCTTCCAAACTTTTCATGTGCCTTCGGCAAGGGATACGATTTTGGTTGAGTAGCCCTGGTCAGGGCTTTTTTTGGTTTGTATGGATGTAATGGTAGATTTGTACGGTTTTATTATTGTTGTTACCCAAGCAGTAAATTCAAACGAAAAGTTATCATGTTACCATGTCAATTGGCGATAACAAGTTTTGGAAAAAGAGGGCTGGGGGGAAGGGAGAGAAGACCTTTTGAAAAAGGTTTTCTCTCCCTTCCCCCCAGCCGCCGGAGGCACTAAAAAAAATGGTCCCTGTCATAAACTGACAGGGACCATTTTCATTTATTGTACTCAATCTAGCCGACGTGTTTCGCGCCTGCCTGGATGGCCTTGGTGTTGGCCGGGATGAGCTTGTGGTAGCGCGCGGAGATGACGTTCTCCAGGGAGCCGATGACAGCGTCAAGCGGGACGATGCCGGAGGCCTGTACGAACGCGCCGATGGCGACCATGTTGGCCATGCGGGTGTTGCCCAACTCGTCGGCGATGTCGTTGCAGGGCACGCCGTAGCACTTCAGGCGGTCGGTATCGGCCAACTCCATGTCGATGAGCGAGGAGTTGATGATATGGATGCCGCCGTCTTCAACGCGTTCCTGGAATTTGTCGACGGACGGGCGGTTCATGGCGATCAGGGATTTGGGCCTGTGGATGATCGGGGACCCGATGTCTTCTTCGGACAGGACCACGGTGCAGTTGGCGGTACCGCCGCGCATCTCCGGGCCGTAGACCGGGATATAGGTGACGTTCAGGCCGTCCTTCATGCCTGCGTAGGCCAGGAGGTTGCCTATGAGCATGACGCCCTGGCCGCCGAAGCCCGCGATGATGGAATCGATGTAGCGCATTAGCAGATACCTCCTTCTTCCGACACATCCTTGAAGATGCCGAGCGGGAAGTAGGGGATCATTTCCTTCTGGATGCGCTCATTGGCCTGGAGCGGGGTCATCTTCCAGTTGGTCGGGCAGCCCGAGAGCAGCTCGACGAACCCGAATCCGGTGCCGTTGACCTGGAACTCGAAGGCTTTCTTCAGGTATTTTTTGGCCTTGCGGATGTTGGCGACACTGTCTAGTGAGCCGCGTGCGGCAAAGGCCACGCCACCCAGGGAGGCGATGATTTCGGTCATGCGGATGGGCGAACCTTCATGGGTCTGACAGCGTCCGCCGGGTGTGGTGGTGGTCATCTGGCCGATGAGGGTGGTCGGGGCCATCTGGCCGCCGGTCATGCCGTACACCGTGTTGTTGATGAAGACCACGCTGATTTTTTCACCCCGGTTGGCGGCGTGCATGATCTCGGCCATGCCGATGGAGGCAAGATCGCCGTCGCCCTGGTAGGTGAAGACAAAGTTATCGGGCCGGGAGCGTTTGACACCGGTGGCCACGGCAGGCGCGCGGCCATGCGGTGCCTCCACAGCGTCCACGTTGAGATAGTTGTAGATGAAGACCGAACAGCCGATGGAGGCGGTCATGAGGGTCTTTTCCGCCAGATTCATTTCATCGATCAGTTCGCCGACGAGCCGGTGCGCGATGCCGTGGTGGCAGCCTGGGCAATAGTGCGTAGGTCTGTCAATGATGCTTTCCGGTCTGTCGAATACGAGTTTTTCATTCATGTCGGACATTTATTTACCCTCCAGGCATTTGAGGATCGGTTCCTCGAGTTCGTCCGGGGTGGGCAGGTTGCCGGGATAGATGGGATAGAAGTCCGAGTCGGCTATGGTGCGGATGGCGAGACGGACGTCGTCGAGCATCTGGCCCAGGTTGTGTTCGATGGTCAGGAACCGCTTGCCCTGTTCGGCCAGGGCCTTGAGTTCGGCAGAAGGATAGGGATAGAGGGTGATGGGCCGGAACAGGCCGACCTTCTTGCCTTGCTTGCGGAATTTGCGCACCGCGGATTTGGCGATACGGCCAATGGAACCGTAGGCGCAGATAACAAGCTCCGCGTCCTCGGTCTCGAACTGTTCGGCTTCGGCCAGATCAATCCAACTGTCGTATTTTGCCTGGAGATGCTTGTTTTGCTCAGCCAACTCGCCTTCCTGGAGGAAGAGCGATTTGACGAGGCGCTTTTCGCGGTCTGCGGTCTTGCCGGTGATGGCCCAGTCGCGGCCAGCCTCTTCGTCCACGTCTTCCGGTTCCCATGGGGTGATGGGTTCTTTCATCTGGCCAAGAATGGCGTCGCCCAGGATGAGGACCGGGGTGCGGTGCTCAAAGGCGATGTCAAAGGCACGGATGGTCAGGTCGTAGGCTTCCTGGACCGTACCCGGACCGAAGGTGAAATGCCGGTAATCGCCGTGGCCGCCGCCTCTGGTGGACTGGTAGTAGTCACCCTGGGCCGGGCCGATGTCGCCAAGACCCGGTCCGCCGCGGTTCATGTTCACGATGACCGCCGGAATTTCGGACCCGGCCATGTAGGAGATGGCTTCCTGTTTCAGGGACATGCCGGGCGAGGATGAAGATGTCATGGCACGGACACCGGAAGCTCCGGCGCCGAGCAGCATGTTGGCAGCGGCCACTTCGGATTCGGCCTGCACGAAATCTCCACCTGCCTTGATCATCTCCGAGGACATGAATTCCGGGATATCGTTTTGGGGTGTGATCGGGTAGCCGAAGAAACACTTGCACTTGGCGGCCAATGCGCCTCGGGCGATGGCTTCGTTGCCTTTGACGAAAATACGTTCTGCTTTCTTGGTCATGCTATTTATCCCCCTTCTTTTTGGGGGTCCTGTACACAGTGATCGCCACATCCGGGCATATCTGGGCGCAGGATGCGCAGCCGGTACATTTGTCCGCGTCGGCCTCGGGTACCTCGGCGACCTTGTAGCCGCTGACGTTAAACCGGTCAGACTGGACGATGATGTCAACGGGACAGACGGTGGTACAGAGCAGGCACCCTTTGCACCGATCTTCCCGGACCTCGATTCGAGACATGTATTACTCCAGTTCTGTTAGTAATAGTAAAAGGTTACCGCGTTTAAACAATGAGCATCGCATCACCATAGGAGAAAAAACGAAAACTGTTGTTCAGAGCGTATGCATACGCGTTCAGAATGGTTTTTCTTCCAGCAAGAGCCGAGATCATAATGATCAGCGACGATTCTGGCAAATGGAAGTTTGTCAAAATTCCGTCAATGACCTTGAATTCATAGCCAGGAGAGATGAATATATTCGTTTCTCCCTGGAATTTAGAGATTTCTTCTGATTCCTTGAACATGCCTTCCAGGGTACGGGCACTGGTGGTGCCCACTGCAATGACCGGCCTGCCCTCGGATTTTGCCCTGCGGACCGCTGAAGCTGTTTCTTCAGGCACTTCGATATACTCGGCATGCATCCTGTGTTCCCGGATATCCGCGCAGCGCACCGGGCTGAAGGTGCCGTAGCCCACGTACAGGGTCACCTCGGCCCACTCGATACCCCTGTCCGCAAGACGTTGGCGCAGTTCGGGCGTGAAATGCAGCCCGGCGGTGGGTGCAGCCACGGAGCCGGTCTTGGATGCATCCGAGTAGGTTGTCTGATACCGTTCCCGGTCGGCATCATTGTCTGGACGTTTGATATAGGGTGGTAGCGGCAGGTGTCCCAACCTGTCGAAAATCGACTTGAGATCACCCTGCCACTGAAGCTGAACCTGCCACCGGCCGAATTCACCGGCTGCCTCTGCGGTCAAACGGAAATCTTCGCCAAAGGAGACCGTTGCGCCCGGCTTGGGGCCCTTGGATGCGCGGAGCAACCCTTCCGCCCGGGCATGGTTCCATTCTCCCTTTTTCTCCGCGTTTATCAACGGCAACGGGGTGAGCAGCAGGAATTCCACCTGTCCGCCCGTGGCCTTGGCGCCGAAGATGCGGGCGGGAATGACTCGGGAATTGTTGGCAACGAGCAAGGCGTTGTCCGGCAGAAAGTCGAGCAAGTCGGTGAATGCCGCTTCGGTCAGATTTCCATCATCACGACCAAGCACAAGGAGTTTTGATCCGTCCCGACGGTCTGCGGGCTGTTGGGCAATTCTGTCTTCAGGCAATTCGAAATTGTAATTCGAAAGGAGGTAATCTTGAGGTATTTCCATTAATATATATCCGATTGTTTAGGCAGGTTAGGTTGTACAACACCAGCAATTTCAACGGAATCATTTTCTTATTTAATAAAATCAGCTAGATATGAGGTTTCTCGTTCAATTTCAGCTAGGGGCTTGATATTGGCCGTATTCGTGGTATTTCATATACATGAATTGGCTTTCCGTGGCTGAGATAGCCAAACTCACTCGTATTCCCGCACCGACCGCGCGTCGGTATGCTGCCCTGTTCAAGGATTTTCTCGGGGGCCGCAAAATGGGACGCGTCACCAAATATCCCGATGATTCCCTGGTGGTCTTCGAGCGGATTTCCCGTTTGTATGGTGAGGGTTTGGTGACCAGTGAAATCGATGAAAGATTACACAGTGAATTCTCCCGAACCATAGAGATCGACCACAGGTCAAACACCCCTGCCCCTCAAACCGAGGGATATGCTGAGCTTGCATCCACATTCAATGATGTCCTTGCACGGGTGACAGCCTGCATGGAAGTGATGTCCAACCAAAAGAACATCATTGATAATCAGCAGGAAGACATTCGAAAGTTGAAAACGGCCTTTGTGCTTCTTGCGAGAAGTCAGAAGAGGATGAAACAACTCCCGGATTTGTCCCTGGCACTGCCGGATGACTTTCTCATGCAGACCAAGGCTCTTGAGGAAAAAGATGCCGAGATCGAGGAAATGGCCCTCAAGCTCACTTTTGACACTTCGGACATCAAGGCGAAGCTTCAGATTCTCGAAAGCGAACTTGTCAGGCTGCGCAAGGACAGACGTGATATGGAGAAATATCTCCAGGAAAAAATCGACCGACTCAAGGTGTCGGCTGAGTAAACAGCACCGTATTTATTGCATACGATAGACTTTGGAGGAAACCATGCGGTTTTTCACTCAATGCATTTTTGCGCTGATTCTTGTAGGCATGTTGGCGGCCTGCACCACCACCAGAACCGGTTCTTCCCAAAATAATACGGGCCAGTCTCCCGAGGCTCAATATCAGGAACCGGATTACTATCTGGATTTCGACGATATCATGATTCCCAAGGAAATCGATTATGTGAATGACGGTTCCTACAAACTGGATAACGCCAAGTTTCGTGCTTCCATAATGAAGTTCAAGGGCCGTGTCGAAATCCTGGAATTGGTCCAGTATTTCATCAACAACATGACCAAGGACAACTGGACCCTGATTTCCAGCAACAAGGCCAGTTCCATTCACATTATGAATTTCGAGAAATTCAATAAGAGTTGCGTGATTCAGATCGATGACGCTTTCGCCTCTGCCACCACGACGATATTCGCCGTTGAGGTAAAGGATGCCAGCGGAGTCAAGAGCAAGTAAATGCAACCTCACTATGCCTTTGCCGGGTTTATGGGCAAGCGCGTCCACCTGGGCGTTTCCGGGTCCATTGCCGCATACAAGGCACTTGATCTCATGCGTGCGTTACAGGAGGCTGACTGCATAGTGTCGACCACTTTGACAGAGTCTTGCACCCGTTTCATACAGCCGCTTTCTTTTGAGGCATTGGGCGCCGCTCCCGTCTATACGGACATGTTCGCAGATACGCCCGGAGCAGACACTGCATTCGGCCACCTCGAACCCGGTCAGGCCGCAGACGTCATGCTCATAGCGCCTGCCTCGGCCAGCACCATGGCCAGGCTCGCATTCGGCATGGCGGACGATATGCTCTCCTGCCAGGCCCTGGCCTTTCCCGGCCCCAAGCTGGTGGCCCCGGCCATGAATCCGCGCATGTGGAATGCACCCGCCACCCAGCGGAATTGGGCCCTTCTCGACGAGCTCGGGTATATCCGCATAGCCCCGGATTCCGGTGCCGTTGCCTGTGGCGATACCGGTACAGGCCGCCTGGCACCCATGGAAGAAATCCTCACGGCCACACTCAAGGCAATATCCCCGCAGGATCTCGCCGGCAGAAACGTTCTCGTGACCCTGGGGCCGACTCGAGAGCCTTGGGATGCAGTCCGGTTCTGGTCCAATCCGTCCAGCGGCACCATGGGAGCGTGCATGGCCATGGCCGCATATTTGCGCGGAGCAAACGTTACCGTGGTGGCAGGACCTACCGCCCTGACTTTTCCTTCGGCCATATCGGTTGTCTCGGTCCAGACCGCCCGCCAGATGTTCGAGGCCTGCGCAGAACTCTGGCCCGGCATGGACATGGGTTGTCTTACAGCGGCGGTTGCCGACTACCGGCCGGTTCCGTTCGGCAATGCCAAATTCAAGAAAACCACTTCAGCCGGTGCCGGTATTACGGTTGAGTTCGAAACCAATCAGGATATCCTGAAGCACCTGGGATCGCTTAAGACCGATAGCCAAAAGCTGATCGGGTTTGCCGCTGAGACCGAAAATCTTCGTGACGAAGCTTTGAGAAAGCTTGAGAGCAAGAATCTAGATCTGATTGCGGCCAATGACATATCCAAGCCAGGAAGCGGGTTCGGCGTACCCACTAATCAGATGTTCGTTCTGGATAAGCAGGGACGAAAAGAAGTATGGCCGCAATTGCCCAAAACCGAAGTTGCGTGGAGATTATGGGATCACCTTCTGCTCGACTGAAAGTATGCGAGAGCCTGAGGCCCTGGCTTGAGTCCGGGCTGCAGTTCGTCTACAGGCCCGGCGGGTTGGCTGTTGAGGAGCATCCTTCCTCTCTTGCTTCCCACACAAGTCAGAACCAGGGTCAGGCCGCTCCTCAGCCGCCTGCTACCGGAGTTGAACAACGGCAGCCACTGAGACCTCCGCAATCGCAATCCGCCCCGCCTTCCTCTCCGCCTGTTCAGGATTTCCCACAACCCTGGGCTTCCTTTCTCAGGTTCACAAAACCAGAACCTAAAGTCGTGTGGACCTACATGGAGCTGGGACTCGATCTGGGTGGACAATCCGATCCAAGGCGGAGCTCTGTTCTCAAGAATCTTCAAGCTCATCTCAAATGGCCTGCCGGGACCATCAACTTCTGGCCCGTGGCGGCTTTGGCTGGCGGAAGCCTTCAACCCGACACCCAGATGTTTTGGCGTGGGTGGGAGTTGTGGCGCACTCCCCGCATCGTATGTTTCGGTGACGAGGCCGTGAAGGTGATTTTGCCAGATGCAGACATCCGGCTTGAAACGTACCTGCTTGAACACGTCATTGTACACAAGCTACCGCCGCTGACCCGGCTCATGACCCTTTTGCCGCATGAACAGCAGATGTCCGTGGATTCGATAGCCAACATAAGGTTTTGAAGCAGCCCCAAAAAGCCCTGAATCCCGAATTTGGCTCATATTTTCAATCTAACGCCAAAACCCTGTTTCACCGAAGTAGACATCCCTTTTTGTCAAAAAAACAGGGACGAGCCAAATATGGGAACGACCTCGGAAAACCGTTGGGAAACAACAGTTTTATCACGAGATGCAATGATTTTTTGGAGGCTTTATGGGTTTCTGCCAGTCTGTGTTAGTCAAGATCACCAGTCAACATGGATATGACATTTGTCTGTGTCAGAAATAGAGCATTGCAAACTTGCCCTCGTGGCATGGTCTAGAGTATGTGCTTTGTGCATCACTAATTCAACACATGATTCCTAGAGACGAGTACGCCCGGACAAGGGTGGCTCCAAACGCAGTCTTGGCGCGAGGCCGAGCCCGAGGATACTATAATATGAAAGTACTTGTTACCGGCGCAGCCGGGTTTATTGGTTTCAATCTCTCTAAGCGTCTCATTGATGAAGGGGTTGAAGTTGTCGGCCTGGACAATCTCAACGACTATTATGACGTGAACTTGAAAAAAGCGCGCCTCAAGATTCTGGAGGAAAGCCCCGTATTCAAGCATGTGAACATCAGTCTTCAGGATGATCAGCCCATGAGCGATCTTTTTGCTCAGGAAAAGTTCACCCATGTCGTCAACTTGGCTGCTCAGGCTGGAGTTCGTTATTCCATTGAGAACCCCAAGTCTTACATTGATTCCAATGTCGTTGGGTTTTTGAATATTTTGGAAGGATGCCGGCACAACAAGGTGGAGCATCTGGTCTATGCGTCAAGCAGTTCCGTCTATGGCATGAACACCAATATGCCGCTCAACCCCCATGAAGGGGTTGATCATCCCATGAGCTTGTACGCCGCCACCAAAAAGGCCAACGAGATGATGGCGCATTCCTATTCAAACCTCTACGACCTACCCACCACGGGGTTGAGGTTCTTCACCGTGTACGGTCCCTGGGGCCGTCCGGACATGGCCCTGTTCCTTTTCACCAAGAACATCTTGGAAGAGAAGCCCATCGATGTCTTTAATTACGGCAAAATGCGTCGCGACTTTACCTATATCGATGATATCGTGGAAGGCGTTGTCCGCGTCCTGAGAAACACGGCAACCCCCAACGAGCAATGGGATGGGAACAACCCCGACCCCTGCACGAGCTCGGTCCCCTACCGCGTGTACAACATCGGCAACAACTCCGTTGTTGAGCTGTCCAGGTACATTGAGGTAATTGAAGAGGTGGTCGGCAAAAAAGCGATATACAACTATATGCCTATGCAGGACGGCGATGTCCCTGCGACCGAAGCCGATGTTTCGGATCTGGTCAGAGACGTTGGATTCAAGCCGAATACGACCATCGAGGTAGGCATACGCAAGTTTGTTGAATGGTATCGTGAGTACTACAGCAAGTAGAGCAATGAGCACTCAAAGAACTCAGGGGCGGCTTTGGCCGCCCCTTTTTTTTGTGATTTTACGCTTTTTAAGCGAACACTGCTTGCCTTTGTTTTTCATTCATTTTAGGACAAGTGAACCCGAGAGAGGACTGTTTCACGTGAAACAAACGCTGCTTGGGTCGGAATGTTTCACGTGAAACAGGCGGCAGGGCCTCGGAAGCATCAAATTGCAGCATCAAAGCGAGGGTTTTGTGGCAAGAAGAATCGTTGTAGCGAATCAAAAGGGCGGGGTCGGCAAGACGACGACTTCGGTCAACTTGTCGGCCGCATTGGCCGTAATGGAAAAAAAGGTGCTCCTGGTGGATTGCGACCCCCAGGGAAATGCCTCCAGCGGGTTGGGTTTCTACCCTGCCGACAAGAGGGAGAACATCTATACGGTCCTGTTTGAGCCCAAGAATGTCCACAAGGCGATCCTCTCAACGGGGATTCCCTTCCTGGATATTCTGCCCGGAACACAAGATCTGGTCGGGGCTGAAATCGAATTGGTGGATAAGTTCGGGCGGGAATACTATCTGCGCGATCTGATTGATCAAGTGGATGCCGAATACGACTTTATCCTCATCGACTGCCCGCCTTCCCTGGGCCTGCTCACGGTCAACGCACTGTGTGCGGCCACAGAGTTGTTGGTGCCGCTTCAGTGCGAGTATTACGCATTGGAGGGCATTGCGCAGCTCTTGATGACCTACGAACTGGTCCGCAAGCGCCTCAACACGGACTTGGATATCCTTGGCGTGGTCCTGACGATGTATGATTCCAGAAACCGGCTGTCCTGGCAGGTGAAGAATGAAGTTCGCAAAGCCTTCCCGCAGCACCTGTTCGACACGATCATTCCGCGGAATGTCCGTCTTTCGGAGGCTCCGAGCTTTGGTAAGCCGGTGATCAACTATGATATCAAATCAAAGGGTGCGGAGGCCTATCTCGCCCTGGCGCAGGAAGTGGCAAAAAGCACTACTGCCAGGGGCTGAGAACGTTCTTTGACAAGCCCGCCCGGGCATGGTTGCCACGGGCGGCGGTATGAGAAAGCGGTGATCAGTACCGCCCTTCCTTGTTGGTGATCTTGGAATCACGGTAGGGAGTGCACTCGGTGGAGATTTTGTCCTTGAAGTGTTTTTTGACAATCTTGGATTGGCAATTCATGCACTTGAAGGCGACCAGTCCGGCCAGATTGGCGCTGGTCAGCCGGAAAAGGCGCGGCTCATCTTGAGCCCAATCTTGGGTGTTGTTGCCGCAATGTTCGCAGGAGACGTCGGTGTCCACGGGGTACGGGAAGTCCCAGTACTCCTGGAGCGTGGCCCAGTCCGAAAGGGGTTCCGAAAAAGTCGGTTCAGCGGGTTGCTCCTGCACCCCGAGGGTTTTCAGGACCTGATCGCGGACGGCTGTCCACGCCTGGGCCGTAAGCAGAGCGCCGATGAGGTTGCCGTTCTTGTCAAAAAGTTCGTTGATATGATCAGACATAATAACTCCGATGGGTTTCGCTTGTCTTCGGGGTTTATAGGCACTTGAGGCTCATTGAGCAAGGGTGAAATTTCAAGCACTAGGAGAGATGTTCATGACATCAAGTAATAGGGGTTTGGGCAGAGGTCTTGATGCGCTGCTCGGAGGCGTGCGCCAGGATGAAAAGGTGACCTCTGACGCAGCCGAGGTGCGCATGATACCCGTGGGTGCCATAGTGCCCAATCCGCATCAGCCCCGCCGTGAGTTTTCCGAGGAAGGACTGAATGATCTGGCCGCATCCATACGCACTCGGGGCGTACTGCAACCGGTTCTTGTCCGCCCTCTTGGCGGTGACAAGTATGAATTGGTGGCGGGAGAGCGTCGGTTGCGGGCTTCCAAGAAGGCTGAGCTGACTGAAATTCCCACCCTGGTTCGCGAGATGACCGACCAGGAAAGCCTGGCCATTGCTCTGATAGAAAACCTGCAACGCGAGGACCTGAATGCCATAGAAGAGGCTCTGGGCTACCAGCAGTTGCAGCAGGAATTCGGTTTAAGCCAGGAAGAGTTGGCAAGGCAGGTTGGTAAGAGCCGATCCGCCGTGGCAAACTCCCTGCGCCTCCTCAATCTGCCCGAAGTCGTGCAAACGGATATCCAGCAAAACACCCTTTCCGCTGGCCATGGACGGGCCATTATGTCCATCAAGGATGCCGAAGCACAGGAACAACTCCACAGACGCATTGCCGAAAACGGCCTTACGGTTCGTCAGGCTGAAGCCCAGGCAACGTTCTACAAGCAGAACGGCCGTCTGCCCGGTGCCGACGAAATAGGCGTTCCATCCGGTTCGGGGAGTGTCAAGACCCCATCCAAGCCCCTGGAGCCGCGTTTGCTTGATCTCCAGGCCGCGCTTTCCGACCTGCTGAACCTTAAGGTTAAAATCGTCGGTTCAATGGAAAAAGGCAAGTTGACAGTAGCTTATGGCGTTGAAGAAGATTTGCGGTCGGTTGCTGGAAAGCTTGGAGTCGAGTTTGAGTAACTCCGCCCTGCAAGGGAGTGATCAAAGTGCGCCGCGGTGAGTGTTTGAATGATGATATATCCTGATCACAGTGATGTTTGACAGGCAGGCGTGCCAAGCCTTGATCGATAAACGCATGATTTCAGATTAGTATAACCGCTCAAAAATACGGATTGTTTACAGTATGTCACATGATTTGATTCTCACTGCGATCACAGCCCTGAAAGGGCATAAGGTCATGATCATTGGCGATCTTATGCTTGACCACTACCTTATGGGCGAGGTTGAACGTATTTCTCCAGAGGCTCCGGTTCCGGTGGTCCGCGTGGAAAAAGAGTCCTTCCTTCTGGGCGGCGCAGGTAATGTGGCCCGCAACATAGCGGCCCTGGGCGGAGAACCGATCCTCATCGGGACCGTGGGGACCGACAGAAACGGCGGCGTGCTGGAAACTCTTTGCCAGGAGGCGGGGTTGACCACCCGGCTCGTCCGCAGTGCCGACCGCCCTACTACAGTTAAAACCCGGATTATCGCGCACAACCAGCAGGTCGTGCGTGTTGACCAGGAATTGGCGGAGCCGCTCGTCTCCGCTGAACTGGACCAACTGTTCCAGGGCCTGGAAACCATGCTGAGCGACTACCCGGTCATCATCCTGTCCGACTATGGCAAAGGGTTGATTTCACAAGAATTCATGGATCGTCTTATGCCGATGGTCAAAGCGTCCCTCACTCCTCCCCTGGTTTTGGTGGACCCGAAAACCGTCAATTATGACCTCTATCAGGGGGTGGACCTGCTTACCCCAAACACCAAAGAGGCAAGCGAGGGTGCCGGCTTGCCTGTGCGGTCGGACAGGGAATCCGTCATTCTTGCCGGACGGGCGCTCTTCAACAGGTTGAACTGCAAGAATCTGCTGATCACGCTGGGTCCGGACGGAATGGCCCTTTTCGAAGGCGAATCCTCGGTCAGGCACATCCCGACTTTTGCCCAAAAGGTTTTTGACGTTACCGGTGCCGGAGATACCGTGATCGCCACTGCGGCACTGGCGCTGTCTGCCGGTCTGGACCTGTTGATGGCTTGTACCCTTGCCAACTATGCAGCCGGTGTGGTTGTCGGCCAGGTTGGGGCGGCATCCGCCAGCCCTGATGATCTGGTGGAAACAGTTACCGAGCTTCCTGAACCCGAAGTGTCTCGATGGTAGCCTATGAATTCGGCGTCTCCGCAATATAACCGCTTGGAGCGTAAGACATGCCTAATATAGATTTCGATACAAAAATCTCCAGCCTCGGTCCGGCAAAGATCAAAACGCCTCTGGAAAAGACCAGGCACATTGATGAGTCTGTGCCGGTAACCCTGATGCTTACCTCGGAGGAGTTGACCGAACTCGATGACAAAATTCTTCAAAAGGATTTTGAAAAAGCAGGCCCTCGCGAGAAAATCTACTTCGATCCTTCCAAGACACGATGTGCCATTGTCACATGCGGCGGTATCTGTCCCGGCATCAATGACGTCATCCGTGCCATCGTCATGGAGGCCTTCTATCACTATGGTATCCGAAAGGTGCTCGGAATAACCAACGGGTTACGGGGCTTCATTCCTAAATATGGCTATGATGTCCAGGAACTTACTCCCCATGGAGTTTCTCATATCCATCAGTTCGGAGGCACCATTCTTTCTTCTTCCCGCGGCCTGCAAGACCCCGAAGAAATTGTCGATTCACTTGAAAGGCTGAATGTGAATATTCTCTTCGTCATCGGGGGAGACGGTGCCATGCGGGCCGCCAAGTCCATTGTCAACGAAGTGTCCAGACGCAAACGGAAGATAGCCATTATCGGTATCCCCAAAACCATTGACAACGATATCAATTTTGTCACCCGCTCCTTCGGATTCGATACGGCCGTGGAAAAGGCTGCGGAAGTCATCCAATGCGCGCATGTCGAAGCCACGGGTGTGGATCGAGGCGTCGGCCTGGTCAAGTTCATGGGGCGTGAAGCCGGGTTCATCGCCGCCCAGGCTACCCTGGCCCTTCAGGAGGTCAACTTCTTGCTGGTCCCTGAACAGAAATTTGCTCTGGATGGGGAAGGAGGACTGATCCATGCCGTGGAAAGGCGGCTCAACGAACGGAAACACGCACTCATCGTGTGTGCCGAAGGCGCTGGCCAGGATCTCCTTGGAGGTAAACTGGAGCGGGATCCCTCCGGTAACCCGAAGCTTGGCGATATCTGCGGCCTGATTGTTGATCGGCTCAAGGCGCATTTTACTGAAAAAGATCTTGAAATGAATATGAAATTCTTTGATCCCAGCTATTTGATACGATCAGTGCCGGCCAATGCCGGAGACCGGGTCTATTGCGGCTTCCTCGGTCAGAATGCAATGCACGCGGCCATGGCAGGAAAAACCGGCATGGTCGTTACCCGGCTGAAGTCGAGCATGGTCCACCTGCCATTGGACCTGGTTGCGGTGAAACGGCGCAGTATCAATATAAATTCAGATTGGTGGTGTGCTGTCATGGAGTCAACTGGGCAAATGGATTATCTCAAATGAAAAAGGGGCCATAAGGCCCCTTTTTTCATGCCGGTAAGGGCATGAAATTATTCGTTGGCTGCCAACTTTCGACGGACCTGCTCGCAGACCTGGCTGCTGCTGGATTCCTTGTCGGATTCCATGGCAACCGCCAACAGTTCGAACAGTTCGTCATAATTGAATTCGAGGCTCAGGCTGCCATTGGTGACAATGCAGCTATCTTCACGTTCTTCAACCCGGTAGGCACGTCGTTCACGGGCATGGCCAATGGCGGAAATGATACCGTAGGCAAGTTTCCCATCTTCACCGCGGTAAAGTTTTTCCATGGTCAACATGCCGGTGCTGTCGTCAAAGTACATCTCTTCGCCGATCAGGCGACCAGTGACATCTACATCCTGTCCGAAATCGTTGGGCAGATTCACATTGAGAATCGGATCGTTTCCGTCATGGCCGCTAAACATTTTTTTCGACATGCATTTCTCCTTAATCAAAAGGAAGTTTGAATTGATCGGATGCAGGTTGTTTCCTTTCAGTGGATACGCAATCCTTCCATCCAGTCTCTATGAATTCAATCAGGGCCTTCTCGGGGACTCTCCATTGGCTCCCGATCTTGATTGCCTGAATACTCCCGCCTGTGATCAGCCTGTAAGCCGTTCGTTGGTGTACCCGTAGAAAGTTCGCAACTTCCCGCACGGTGAGCAGAGTCGGTGGCTTGGGTACATCTGAGTTATCCATATTGTCACATTCTGACCTATGATGTTCATTCTTTGACATAGCCTGTCAAAGATTGTCAACAAAGTACAACGTTGTCCTACAAACTCTAGAAAAAATCTAGAAAAGGGCTATGAAAAATAATTACAGGACGTTGTTGAACATTAGAGAAGTCTATAGCAGAAATCACTGGAAAAAATAATGGGAAAAAATCACAAAGAACACATTTTCTTGCCGGCAATACCCATGGTCGGGATGAATTGAAATTTGTCGGGGAGGTTTGCGAGCAGCCAATGCAATGAAACAAAAGAGTGTTTAATTCCGATATATTAAAGATATCTTGCTTGTTTTACTCGTCAAGGACTGGTAATGAGGGGCACAATCTGCGTGGGGTTGTTGATGCTTGGAGTGTCAGGAAAGTAAATGAGCAAGTGTAAATATTTGATGTGAGTGAGTTGCTTGGGAAAAAGATTGTAGATGGTTGTAGAAAAAGATTATGGAGATTTCAGGGGTCAGTCAGAGACTTCATCAAACAGGATAAGGCACCCTTCTTCGAGATCGGAAGCCACTTGTTCGGTCATTTGATGGAGTATTCGCCGAAAATATTTTCGATCATTGATTGTCAGTCCGGAGTTTACCGTAGCTTGCAGGTCATCGATGGAAGCCGAGACGACCTTCTGGATGGCTCGCCCCGAATCCGTCAGTTGAAGTTGCGTCAACCTGCGGTCGCCCGGTTTTCTGGTAGAAAGCAAGAAGCCGTCGCGTTCCATCCGTTTTAGAGTGTTGGACAAAGTGGCCTGTTCAATGTCGAGCATGGCAAGGAGCTCTTTTTGGGTCACGTTGTCCTGTTGCCAAAGCTGGAACAGAATCTCCAGATAGCCGGGTTTTATTCCGTGGGGCTCCAGTCGTTTTGACAGGCCTTTGGTGTAGAGGCGTGTAAATCTGGAGAGGGAAAAATAAAAGAGATGTTCCGGGTTGTTGCTCAAAAAAACCCCTTATTTCAAGTTGATGCCGGTAATTGTATAGCATGCTGTATGACGCTGTACAATAACAAAAAAACAATCTCATGCGATTGGCAATCATTTGAATAGGCGAAAAGCCGTATTAAAATAAATGATTGGACATTTGTTCAAACGTAGCTAGAGAGTATTCTACTTTGGAGTATATATATGAATATAATGAAGCGTTGGCATAATAAGGGTGGGTATAGAGAAGCCCTTGTCATTGGTTTGCCTCTGATCGTCAGCATGATTTCCATGACGGTCATGACTTTTACTGATCGTATCTTCCTTGGCAACTATTCCATGGAGGCTTTGGCGGCATCGGTTCCTGCCAATATCGCCGCTTTTCTGTTCCTTTCATTCTTCATGGGGATGGCAGAATACACAGGGGTCTTTATTGCGCAATATACGGGCTCCTGCCAGCACCAGAAGGTGGGCATGGCCTTGTGGCAGGGGTTGTGGTTTTGTTTGCCTTCAGGGTTGTTTCTTGCCTCCTTGTGGTTCCTGGCTGAACCTCTGTTTGCCCTGGGAGGGCACCCTGCGGTGGTCCAGTCGCTGGAAATCCAATATTTTCGTATATTGACGCTTGGGAGCGGCGTGTTCCTGGTGGGCCTGTGCATGTCGTCTTTCTTTTCTGGGCGCGGGTTGACCAAAACGGTCATGGTGGTCAGTGTCGCGTCAATTTTTATCAATATTCCGATGGATTATTGTCTGATTAACGGGGTGGGGCCCTTCCCCGAGATGGGTATTGTCGGCGCTGGAATCGCTACGGTAATAGGCTTCACCCTTCCTGTGGTGTGTTACAGTCTGCTCATCTTTACCAAGAAAAACGAGATAACATACAGTGTACGGACTGCCTGGAAACTGGAGCGCGAATCATTGATGCGATATTTGCGTTTCGGATTGCCGGGCGGCGTGGAGTTTTTCCTGGATATCTTTGCTATATCGTTTTTCGTCTTCATGGTCGGTCGTTTCGGTCCGGTGGAGCTGGCTTCCACCAATGCTGTTTTCTCCATATATAATCTGGCATTTTTGCCGACCATCGGGCTACATATCGCGGCCAGTATCATGGTCGGCCAGGCTATGGGAGACCGCAACCCCGCATTGGCGGAGTATTCCACCAAGTCAGTCCTGCACCTCGCATTGGCCTACATGTGCTTCATGGCGGTTGTCTTCATTCTCATACCGGAGCTTCTTCTCAATTTGTTTCGGGCTCGGGGCGAGGCCGGCATCGCATTCACTCCGGTTCTTGAGATGGGTGTGGTTCTGATGCGTTATGCAGCGCTGTTCACAGTGATAGACGCCCTGGTTATAGTGTATATCGGTGGTCTCAAGGGTGCCGGTGACACGCGGTATCCAATGATCGTCATGGGCTCTGCCTCCTTGGCCTGTATGGTCTTTCCTCTACTGGCGCTGAACGCTTTGGAGGTCAGAAGCATTCATGGCCCGTGGCTCTGCCTGCTCTTTTACGTCCTGGTCCTGGCAATCGCCTTTCGGAGCAGGTTCCGTAAGGGGGCGTGGAAATCAATTGAAGTCATAGAACACGACGTTCACCGGGAAAAACGTTGAACCTGTAGCAGGGCTGGGCTAGTCTCCGTTCATGGGCTTTGAATCACTCGTCTCTAATATCCGCAAAAAGGCAGAAGCAAACGATCGCGTCTTGGTTGCCTTGTCTGGTGGCGTTGACAGTGGACTGGTGGCGGCTGCCGCATTTGAAGCTGCGGGGGCGCGCACCATAGCAGCTACTGTCGCGAGTGAGATGACCACTGTGCTTGACCGTGCCCGCGCGATTGAGGTGGCTGCGCATTTAGGCGTGCAACACCGGTTGATTGAGGCAGCGGTATTGGCCGATCCAAAGATAAGTGAAAACTCGGAGAAGCGTTGCTATTACTGCAAACGGCATATCTTCCAGAGGATGCAGGCCGAATTCGGAACGGATTGCCTGGTCTTGGATGGAACCAATGCTGACGATGATCAGAACCGACCGGGATTGCAGGCAGCAAAGGAATTCCAAGTTTATTCGCCACTTTATGAGGTGGGATTCAATAAGGCCCAAGTCCGGAATGTGGCACGGGACAGAGGCTTGCCCTGCTGGGACACCCCTTCTGAAAGCTGTCTCGCCACACGTATTTCTACCGGCACTCCGTTGACCCTTGTCGGTCTCAGTCAGGTTGAGGCCATGGAATCCCTCCTTCACCAGCTTGGGATACCAATCGTCCGAGTCCGGCATGACAATCTGGTGGCAACGGTGGAGTATTCTTCACAGTATTCTGAAATAATTGAAGTAAGCCGTGATAATGTCGTGGCGTTAAGTGTCAGGATCGGGTTTCGATCATGCCTTTTCAAGGAGTTGAGCCAATGAGTCTCGATCAATTGATGGACGATTTCGAGGCAGGCAGGATATCTCGGGATGACTTCAAGAAAGGGGTGCTGGAACGGTCCTTTATTGAAGCTGGTTGTGCCAAGATAGACCATCACCGCGAGTTGCGCACCGGCGGACCTGAAGTTGTTTACTGCCAGGGGAAAACTCCGCAGCAGGTAGCATCCATCTTTGCGCATATGGCGAAGCACAGCGGCAGGGTCTTGGGCACGCGGGCGGATACGGCGCATTTCCAGGCGGTCAACGCTGTTGTGAAGGTCTTGTTCGATGCCGAATCCCGTTTGTTGGTCGTGGGTGAACCTGCGGCAGACCCGATCGGAAAGATCGTTGTGGTGTCGGCCGGGACTTCCGATCAATCCGTGGCCGAGGAAGCCGCTGGAACTGCTGAGTTCCTGGGGAGCCGGGTTGAACGGCATTATGACTGCGGAGTGGCCGGTATCCATAGATTGTTCTCGGTCATGGACGAGATGAACGATGCGTCCGTGATTATTGCCGTGGCCGGAATGGAAGGCGCCCTTCCCTCGGTTATCGGGGGGATGGCCAGGCCGCCGATTGTGGCGGTGCCGACCAGCGTGGGCTATGGTGCCAATTTTCAGGGACTGTCTGCCCTGCTCGCCATGATGAACTCCTGCGCGCCGGGCGTGGGTGTGGTCAACATCGACAATGGCTTTGGGGCGGGTTTTTTAGCGCATAAAATCAATGTGTTGGCTGTAAGCCGGCACTCATAGGCGGAGTTAATGAAAACATTGTACCTCGATTGTTCTACTGGTGTAAGCGGTGATATGCTCCTCGCTTCTCTGGCCCATGCGCTGGAGGAATGGAAGGGGGTGGGCAAGGGGTTTGCCTTTCTCGAACAGGAATTGGACCGTCTGGGTCTCATTGGTTTCGAGCTGCATTGGTCCGAGAAACAGGTTGCAGGTATCAGGACCAACCATGTCGATGTGGTTCAAACGCAGGACCAGCCTTTGAGACACTATTCAGACATACGCAAAATCATAGAAGAAAGCGGCATTGATGGACACGCTGCCCAGCGATCAATGCAAGCCTTGCGCCTATTGGGGGAAGCCGAAGCCAAGGTGCATGGCGTGGACCTGGAGCAGGTACATTTCCATGAGATCGGCGCTGTGGACACTATTGTGGATATTTGCGGAACAATGGTGCTTTTGGAGGCGTTGGGTATAGGAAAGGTAATTGTCTCCCCGGTTGATCTCGGTTCGGGGTTCGTGGACTGCGCCCACGGAAGAATGCCCGTACCTGCGCCGGCTTGTGCGGAACTGGCACAGGGGTTGATTACCTTTGGCTCCGACTGCGCCATGGAGCGGGCAACCCCTACCGGCCTGACTATCTTGCGGACTATTGCGGATGGCTTCGGTTCCATGCCTTTGGGCTCCATACTATCGGTCGGCTATGGATCGGGCGGAAGATCCTCGGATGCGCAGCCGACATCTGTACGGGCATTTGTTTTGGAGTCGGTTGAAGTTGACAAGCCGGTACGGAACCACAAACATGCCTGATAATGTCAAGGTGATCATAGCCAGGTACCAAGAGGACGTGTCCTGGGCGGATGCGTTGGGATATGATTACGTTGTGTACGACAAGGGTGGTAATCAAGATATAACTGCCTGTTTTTTGCCGAATATTGGCAGGGAAGCTCATACCTATTTCACCCACATGGTCAGGGAGTATGATCGACTGAATCCCATGAACGTTTTTTTGCAGGGAGACCCTTTTGATCATATTGATGATCAGGGCCGGGCTTCTGTGGAAACCTTGCGGTTACAACTTGAAGATGTTGCGGATCGCATGGTTCCCTTCAAGGGTTTGGCCTGGTTCAAGCTCAAGTGTGATGCCTTGGGTCGCCCTCATGACCTGCATAAACCGGAAAACCAGGGCCGATGGGCCGGATGGGGACGAGATATCCCGGTGGGCGAGATTTTTACGCGACTTTTCAATACGCCGATGCCTGCTCAGATCATCAGCAGGGCGCCAACGGGCAACTTTTGTGTAACGGGTGAGCGGATTCGGACGCGGCCAAAGCGGTTCTATGAATTCTGTCTGAAGCTCATAGAGGCCGATCCGCAGGATGAGCGCAATACCGGACATGCCTTCGAACGCCTTTGGCAACATGTTTTCAATGGCAATACGGACTGGAATCAGGATAGTTATGAATGAAATCGTGTCCGCCTTCGTCATCGTTAAACAAACGGGGTAACCCATGCTGCCGCTCAATTTTCGCATAGCACTCTCTTCTCTATCTGCGCATAAATTGAGGGCGATTCTAGCCATGCTCGGAGTGTTTCTTGGCGCGTTGGCTTTTACCGGTGTGCAGCATGTTTCCGAAATTATGGTGAAGCAGGCTGAAATGGAAACGGAGAAGCTCGGTCCGAACCTGTTTGCGGTCATGGCGGGAAGAGTGCGATTCACCCGTGGCGGCGGCATACGATTGTCCGGCGTCAAACGCAATTTCATGCTATCGGATGCGCAGGCCCTGATAGACTCCGTTCCGTCCGTACTGGATGGAACCCCCTACGTTTCCGAGTCCATGCCTGTCAGAGGCAACGGCACCGCCGTAGACGCGCAGGTCATGGCTGCATGGCCGAATTATGAAGATATAAGAAGCTTTTATGCTGATATTGGTCATTTTTTCAACTGGCAGGACGTGCGGGACCGGACCAAGGTGTGTGTGCTTGGTCGCAAAATAGCCGAGCGACTTTTCGGCGATCCCGAACGGGCTGTGGGACAGCAGGTCTACATGTTCCGGGCCAGTTTTCGGGTTCTTGGCGTCATGCAGGTCAAAGGGCGTGACGTATCCGGGGTCGACCAGGACGAAATCATGCTTGTTCCCATAACCACCTATATGCGCAGGGCCAGCAACCAGCAGTGGATCAGTGGTGTCTTTTTGCGTTTGTCAAAAGATGCGAGCCTGGATATGGTCAACAGTTCCGTGGAAGCAATAATGCGGGAGCGGCATAATATCGACGAGAGTGAAGACGATGACTTCAGCGCCATGTCCGCCTCGGATGCGATCAAGCTGCAACGCCAGGCACTTGATCTCATGACGACCCTGGGCGGTATCACATCGACCATATCCTTTGCCGTGGGGGGCATGGGTATCCTTTCCATCATGATTCTGGTGGTCAGGGCCAGGCGCGTGGAAATCGGAGTGCGTCGGGCTGTGGGTGGGCGCCGGAGGGACATTGTCAGGCAGTTTCTTTTCGAGTCCGGTCTTATGGCCGGTGTGGGCGGTGGCCTGGGCGTGCTCGTGACCGTAGTTCTCGTGGTGGTTGGCTGTTCAGTGGCCGACTTGCCGATTCTCATCGATTCAGGAAGCCTGGCAACTACCCTGGTCGGTTCCGGTCTGCTCGGCGTGGCCGCCGGTGCCTACCCTGCCTGGCAGGCTGCGAATATTGAGATTCTCGACGTTTTAAAATCATGACACAGTTTACGGCTGTGATTACAGCATGTTGATCCATTCTCATTTAATAAATCAAATTACATAGCGTGCTATTTGTTGCTGGTGGAAAGGGAAAATGTTGTGTCTAAATCGACTGTGTGTCTGAAGGCGGAAACAAGGAGTCGTGAGGCATTTCGCTATCAGCACACCGGCTTGACAGGTTTTCATGACTCCTTTAATGAACATGTTCATAATATGAACGTGTTCATTAAAGGGGAATGTCATGGTCAGGAAACCGTCATTGCAGGAACAGCGAAAGCGGGAAACCCGTCAGCAGATTCAGAAAGCTGCACGGAGTTTGATCATCGAATGCGGGTTTGAAAAAACGACCATGCGTGCTTTGGCCGAGAAAGCCGGGGTTGGCCTCGGTACCATCGCCCTTCACTTCAACGACAAGAAATCCCTGCTGTTTTCCACTTTTTTTGAAGAGATAGGGGAGGTTCTCGGTCAGGCCATTGAATCCATTCCTGGTGATGCGCCTCTCATGGGACAGTTCCGGCATATGTTGCATTGCCTTTATGGTTACTACAGTGAGCAGACCTTGTTTCTCCGGTCCGTGGTCAAGGAGGCATTGTTTGCAACGGGAGAGTGGAAAGAACGATTCGATGCACAACTCATGGAGGCCTTGGGTCTGATCGCTGCAATTGTCGAGAACGGAAAGGCCACAGGAGAAGTGAAACCCGAGGTGTCGGGTGCACACGTGGCCTTGGTTTGTTGGAGTCTGTATCTGAACGGCCTCATCGATGGTCTCAATGCAGAGGAGTTCGATGCGTCGAAACAGGTAGCCCAAGTTGAGCCATTGTTTGAAGTGGTCCTGAACGGTGTCCTTGCATGAGGAGGAAACGATGTTGCGGCATGATGTCGACAGTCTTTCGGGTATGAAAGGCCGGACGGACGGAGCTGATCATGTGGATGTGCAGAGCCTGGACGGGACGATTTCGTTGAAGGCCTTTACGGCCGGAGTGCTTTCCTACCGGCCTGGATGGATGACCGCCCTGTGGCATGTTCGGGTCTGGTTGCTCCGGTTGTTGGGCCAGGGCGAGCGGGAGGTCCCGGACATGGAGCGGTTCACGGAGCAGACCCTGCCGGTGGAGGTGGGCGAACATGCCGGTTTCTTTGAAGTTGTTGCTTCGGACGGGGAAACCTATTGGGTTGCCGAGGGCCGTGAGAGCCATTTGACGGCGGTCCTGGCGGTCTCGACGGAACCTCTGCAAAACGGAATGCGCCGTTTTCACCTGATTACCGTGGTCTGGTATCTGAACCGGGTCGGATGGATATATTTCAACTTCATACGCCCTTTCCATCATCTCGTGGTTTTGTGCGCCATGAGGAAAGTCCTGTCTTTGGAGCGCGGTGTAAAAAAATGATGAAAATGGTCAGGCGGATTTCAAGTATTGTACGCTAATGTGCATAGTTGTAACAAATTGTAAACAGTGTTTACAAAATGAACACGGCTTGCTAGGTGGGGCGCATGAGTACTCAAAATAGGCGTGAACGGGACAAGGAAAAGATGCGTCGGAGCATACTGGATGCGGCCAAGCGTCTCTTCGTGAAAGAGGGGTTCGACAATGTGACGTTGCGGAGGGTCGCCTCCAAGATCGAGTACAGCCCTGCGGCCATTTATAGGTATTTCAAGAACAAACGGGAGATACTGTCCGTGCTGCGCGAAGAGGGGTTTGCCCGATACGTAGAACGGCAGCGGGTCGGGATCGAAACCATTTCCGACCCCATGGAACGCCTTCGAGAAGGCGGTCGGCAATATGTCAGGTTCGCCCTGCGTGAGCCGGAATACTATTACCTCATGTTCAGTACCAGCTGCGAGCAGGTGGATCTCGATGGTGAATGGGCGGCCAGCTCGATGATTTCCTTCAAGAATTTTCGAGCGACAGTGCAAGAGTGCGTGAAGACGGGATATTTCGGGGAGATGGATGTGGATACCCTTGTTTTTGGCCATTGGTCGAGTGTCCACGGCCTGGCCCATCTTATCGGCACGGGTCAGGTTTCTGCGTTGATGGGCGGTTCGTTGGACGTGGATGCGCTGACGGAAAACCTGCTTGAGTTCTGGATGCGGCCCTTTGACAAAGGGCTGACACCAAAAAGATAAAGGCGAAAAATCATGAAATGGATACAGGCGATAATATTGGTATTGATGCTGATGTTCACGGCAGGATGCGGCAATGACCGGCTCGGCGGAGAAGCCGCGAGTGAGGAATCCCTGCCCGGCAGTACTCTGGCGGAGGCGGCCAGCGTCGAGGTCGAGACCCCTTCTGTGCTTCAGGTCAAGTCCACCGAAACCTTTGTGGCCCAGTCCGCTGCGCGTCGGTCCTCCTTGACCGGCTTCACTCGCGCCCGCAACTCCATGACCCTGGTTTCCGAGGAATCCGGGCGTGTGGCCAAGGTTTTGGCCGATGTGGGTGACACCTTGGGCAAGGGCGGACTGTTCGCCGAGTTGGATACCACCTTTATTCAATTGGACCTGGTTGGCAACCGCACGGATCAGGAGCGCCTCAAAAGCGATCTCGACTATAACAAGAAGGAAATGGACCGCTACCAGATGCTGGTAAAGAACAGGACGGCGGCCCAGTCCACCCTGGATTCCAATATCCGTGCCCACCAGTCCGCCTTGCAGCAGCTCCGTGCCAAGCAGGTGGAGGAGCGGGTGCTCATGGAGCGGATGAAGCGGTTTTCCCTGATCGGCCCGTCGGGTTGGAAGGTGATTACCAGGTACATCGAGCCGGGGGAATGGATCACCAAGGGCGAAAAGGTGGCGGAACTCGGCCGGTACGACGTCCTGCTCGTGCCGTTTGCCCTGGCCAGCGAGGAATACCGCGCCCTGAAAACCATGGGTGACACGGTACAGCTCCAATTGACCGACCTTGGCGTGACCATCCCGGCCAAGGTGGCGCGTGTATCCCCGGGGTTTGACGCACAAAGCCGCAAGATCAACGTGGACCTGGAAATCACCAAGGGCGACTTCGAATTTCGTGGAGGCATCAGGACCGAACTGACCATCGATCTGCCCGATCCGGGTGGCGCGGTCATCGTGCCCAAGTCCGCACTCGTCAAGGCCTACGAGGAATACTTCCTCATGACCCCGAGCGGCGATCGGGTGCGCGTGGTGCTGCTTGGCTCCGGTGATGACGAGACACGCCGTGTTTCCGGCTCGGATATCCGTCCCGGTGACGTCTTTCTGCTGAAACCCTAGCGGTCATCGAGGCAAACCATGCTTAAGGATACACCGGTGCAAAGCCTTATAAGGCTGACTCTTGGACAAAAAGTTTTTGTCAACCTCCTGTTCGTCATGCTCATGGTCGTGGGCGTGTTCTGCCTCTACGACCTGCCTGTGGAACGCTACCCTGATGTGCGCATGGGCAAGGTCATCATCACCGGTTTCCTGCCGGGGGCCAGTCCTGACGAAGTGGAAACCCTGGTCACACGCAAGATCGAAGACGCCCTGGAAGATCTTGAGAACGTAGAATTTATTCGTTCGCGGTCCTTCCGCCAGCGTGCATCCATCATGGTCAAGTTCCTTGACGACACTGATTATGACAAACTGTATGACGAATTGCGTTTCAAGGTGTTGTCGGTTCAGAACGATCTGCCCGATGAGATGGACCCGCCGACATTTACCGTCATCCGGGTGTCGGAATGGTTGCCGGTCATATCGGTCAATTTGGTGGGAGACCGCTCAAACCGAGCCTTGAGCCTTATGGCCGAGGAACTGAAGCTGCCGCTCCAGCGCATTCCGGGCGTCAAGGAAGTGCAGGTCAACGGCGAATATGATCGGGAGTATCATGTTTCCCTGGATCCGGGGAAGATGGTCCGGCTCGGAGTGACGTTCGATGAGGTGGGCAAGGCTCTGGAAGGCGCTAACGTCTCTGTGCCTGCCGGTGATTTTATCAGTGACTCCGGTGAGTACGTCATTGTGGTGGACGAGAAATTTCGGTCCCGCGACGAAATCGCGGCCACGGTGATCCGCCGTGACCTGGACGGTTCCTTCGTGACCGTGGGTGACGTATTGAGCGCGGCGGGCATGGACTATCGGGACCCGTTCGTGGTGTCGTCGGTCAACGGCAAGGATTCCGTTTCGATCAAGGTGATAAAAACGCCTGACGGAAACGCTCTGGACATAGGTGCCGAGGTCGAAAAGGTGGTGGCCGGGTTCCATTCCGTGCTTGTAAAAGAGGGCGTTGAGGCGGTCATGACCCAGGACCAGCGCGTCAACATCCGTGAAAATATCAACACACTCGGCTCCAACCTGCTGGTAGGTATCGTCCTGGTCTGCGTTTGTATCTGGTGTGTCATGGGATTCCGCAATGCCATGCTGACCACGGTGGGGGTACCCTTTGCCTTTCTCGTGACCATGATCATCATGTGGATCACCAACAATTCCATAAACGAAATCACGCTCTTTTCCTTTGTCCTGGTCAGCGGCATTATCGTGGACGATGCCATCGTGGTGGTGGAAAACATCTACCGGCATGTGCAGGACGGCAAGCAGATCAAAGAGGCCGTGGTGGATGGGACAAGCGAGGTCTTTCTGCCGGTGATCGCGGCCACTTCGACCACGGTGGCGGCCTTTCTGCCGATGTTGATCATGACCGGTTCCACAGGTGAGTTCTTTGCCCAGGTGCCCAAAGCGGTTTCTTTTGCCATTGGCGCATCCATTTTCGAGTGCCTGTTCATTCTTCCCTCCCATTTCATGGATTGGCCGGGAGCGGCCAAGCTGACGGCTGACATCAAGGCCCATCACCAGGTCAAGGAGATTGCGGTCATGATCTGGCTCAAGAGGGTCACAGACTCAGCTCTCCAGTTTTCCCTGCGCCACAAATGGAAATCCATGGCCGTGGTGTTCGGTGCCTTTGTCATGGCCCTGGTTATGATGGGCGTGTCGGTTTCAGGGGTGATGCCGCTGTTGCGCATCAAGTTTTTTCCGGAGGAATACACCCAGTATTATGTTTCCATGGAAGGCCCGGTGAGCACTGATGTGTATACCGCTTCGAATAAGGCCAAGGAGGTATCAAGGACCCTTATGGAGTTGGGGCCTGGAACCACCAAGGCGTGTTCCGGGCTGGGTGGCATGGACATCAATGACGACTACGAGAACATGTTCAGTTCCAACCGGGCCATAGTCATCGTGGAGTTGCCCGATCGGGAGCATCACGATTTTGTTGATAATCCCGATAACGACCCGGTGCTGTTGCTTGAAACCATCCGCAGGAAGCTTGAACCCCTGGCCGCGGACGGGTGGAAGCTGCGCGTATGGCCTGAGAAGGGCGGCCCACCGGCAGGCAAGGACTTGAATATCCGGGTTCTCGGGCCGGATCAGGATTCCGTGGTTGCCCTCAAGGACGATATCGCCAACTGGATCAAGCGAAATGACAAAATTTCACCGTATCTCATCGATTTTTCAACAGACACTGGGTCTGATAACCGTATTTTCAGGTTCAGCCCGGTGCCGAGCCTCGTATCCGAATACGGATTGACTCCGGCCCAGGTGGTTGCCTTGGCGGGCGGCATTCTGGACGGACGGTTTGTCGGCAAGTTCCGTGCTGCGGACGAAGACATCGACCTGCGCATGAAAATCGGCAAACAGTTTTTACAGCAACCTGAAGACGCCTTGGATATTCCCATGCTTGAGCGCGATACCGGGCCTGTGCGCGTGGGGGATCTGGTGGAGGTAATGGCCTACCGCGAACCTGGGCAGCTCAACAGGTTTCAGGGCCAACGTGCCATTGCCCTGACCGCCAACATCCGGGAAGGCTCACCGGTCAGCGCCACCAGCGTGGTGCACGATGTTCGGGTTTATTACGAGTCCATCCTGGACAAATATCCCGGTGCGACCATCAGCTTCGCCGGTGAGTTCGAGTCCACCGGCCGGTCGTTCACTTCGCTCATGTATGCGTTTTGTATCGCGATACTGATCATGTACACCATCCTGGCCTGTCAGTTCCAATCCTATGTTCAGCCGGTAATCATCCTTTCGGCTGTGGCGTTTGCCCTGATCGGCGTGGTTTTCGGCACGTTCCTGACCCGCTCCCTTTTTACGGTGAACAGCTTCATCGCCACCGTGGGAGTCGCCGGAGTCGTGGTCAACGACTCGCTGGTCCTGCTTGATTTCATCAACCGGTTGTATGCGGCGGGATACACGCGACTGGAAGCCATCCGCGAAGGGGTTCGTATCCGTTTGCGGCCTATTCTCATGACCACATTGACCACCACCCTGGGCTTGCTGCCCATGGCTCTGGGTATCCCCTTCTATTCAATGGTATGGGGCACCATGGCCACCACCTTCGTGACCGGACTGTGCGTCGCCACCACCCTGACGCTGATCATCATGCCCGTCGAATGGGATCTGCTCATGCGCAGGAAGGAGCGGAAGGAGAAAAAGCGGGCGGAGAAACTCAAAATGGCCGAAAGGGACGGCGGATTGTAGTCAGTCAGGCATTTAGAGAAAGTCTAGCAAATGTCTAGACAAAGCAGGTCTCGCTGTAATCTCAGGAATAACTATTGCCATTTGGACTCTTTTGTCCGTTTTTAAGAGATGGCAATCCGGTTTGTGGCCCTCGCCCCATCCGGCCGCAGGAAATGCTTTCAGGGGGCGTTTACGGGCGCGGAGCAGCCACTCCCGGCATTCTCGGCCAGACTCTTGCGCCATTTTACGGGTCAGGGTAATCTGCGCAGCAAATCGTGAACCCAAGGAGTCGAGATGGCCGCTTTTCCGCCTGTTACCCTGTTGGTCCGAAACATTGAAAAATCCGCTGCCTTCTACAAACAGGCATTGGGTTTCGACCTTGCCTGGAACGCTTTGCTTATTGGACCTTTCGGGCAATCCCTGCGGCTGGTGGAGGTCAAGGACACCACTGCCGGAGGGTGCGTCATCGTGACCCTTGAGGTGACTGACGTGGACAAGGCGGTGAACGCCATTCTGGACAACGGCGGAGGCCGTGCGCAGAAGCTCATGGGGGACGCACCGCTCTATCTCGGTTTGGACGGGGAAATGATCGCCCTGGTCGGGCGTGGTCTGCCCGGTGCGCACCGGGTCAAACTCGTGGTCTACGACTTTGACGGGGTCATGACCGACAACCGGGTGATCGTGGACCAGGACGGGAGCGAGTCGGTGCGGGCCAATCGCAGCGACGGCCTGGGCGTGGGCATGATCCGCAGGCTTGGCCTGGAGCAGGTTGTCCTGAGTACGGAGGTGAACCCCGTGGTCAAGGCCAGGGCCGACAAGATCGGTCTGGAAGCGATCCACGGCATCCGGGACAAGGGGTCCGCACTCCTCGAACTGGCCGACAAGCGCGGAATCTCCGTGGCCGACATCCTGTTCGTCGGCAATGACGTCAACGACGCCGACGCCATGGGGCTGGCAGGCTTCAAGGTCGCTCCGGCCGACGGGCATCCATCCATCCTGGCGCAGGCCGACTACGTCACCCAGGCCTGCGGCGGCTGCGGCGTTGTCCGCGAACTGGCCGACGTCCTCAAGGCAGCCAGGAAGTAAGAAACCTCCGGCAGCAGGACGCTGTCCTGGACTCTCCCAATCTTTTTGGCGCCGCTCCGTGGGGTTTGTGCCGAGAGAGGCCAAGGCTTGTTTTGAGTCAGGTGTTTTCTTTATGCACTCGTGTTCCCTTGTCGGAGACACTCGAAAAGTTTGGGAAAATGAGGTGATGAGGGTCCGGGGGAGGTTCTCCCCTCAACACATACTCTTCTGGACATTGTTGAGACTTTTGGCCTAGGTTCTGCCAAGATAGGGTGAATATATTGACTCGGGGAGCCGGAAATGTCTGAAGCCGCGTTCGAAAACATCTGCATGTTCCATATTCTGGACGGTCTCTGCGAAGGGTTGTCCCATTTTTCGCAACAGAGTCGGGCAGCGATCATATATGCCCGTGCACCGGGTTCTCCCCCACGCATCTGCGACCCTCAGGGACTGTTGGAAGGACATGAACCAAAGCTTCGGGATTATTATCTCTATTCAAGCAAATGGCGTGATTCTGGTGAATGCGGCAATGGGCTGGAGGTCATCAGTCAGGACGAGGCCGGACTGGACCTGTCCGGTATCATCACACTGGGCGCCAGATCCCAGTCCATGGGATACCAGATGTGGTTCACCGAGGAGCACCCGGACATGTGCTCCACCGGCCCTACCAGGAGCTGGTTGGAGTATGCTGCGGAACTTGTCTCCCAGAGTTTTCAGACCTGCAACATCATGGGATTGGACACGGCCGGGTTCATGCTCCAGCATTGCGCCCCTCATGCCATCAGGGATTTCATCGTGGATGAGCGGTCGAGGATGGGCTGGCTTGATACCAAAATACGTGTGTATCCCTTTCTGGACGCCCTTATCGGTGTGTCCGGCACCAAGGAAGAGGGCGCATGGCCGCGCGGCCGCATGGTGGTGGTGGAACCAAGCCAATTGGATCAAGTCCGGTTCGTCTGTCGTTTTCCCGAGAATGAGCAGCCAAGAGTGAAGGATATCAAGCATGTCCGCAAATTGTTGCAGGCCGTGGAGGATTCCGGGCGCGTGCTGGTGGCCGATGGTTCGTCGGTGCTTGGCATAGCCATCGGTCCCATGCCCGGGGCCTATCTGGCAGCGCAGTTTTCCGGTACCCACGGGTTTTTGTGGATACAGGAACGCCTGGTGTGCAGTTTCTCCGACGGGCGGTTCCATTCCTCCAACCTCAAGGCCAATCTGGTCCAGCTGGAGGAACAGCTCCTGGAAACGGATATGGACATGGAAAGCCAGACGTCCCTTTTCAAGATGGTTTCGCTCATGGTCAACCGGGTCCGTGACAGAAAACACGGCTGCACGTTGGTGGTGGACATGTCCGATGAGCGCCTTACCATGTCCGGCCAGCATTTTGTGGAGCCGCTGGACCTCAAGGACAGCAGTCAGCTCAAATTGGCCTGTTCCCTGGCCAAGCTGGACGGTGCCCTGCATCTCGGGCGTGACCTGAAGCTGCACGGCTTCGCCTGCCTCATGGACGGCCGGAGCGTGCCCGGTGAAAACAGGGCCAGGGGCGCACGGTTCAATTCGGCCCTGCGCTTTACAGCCGAGCATGATCACATCGTGGTTGTGGTCGTGTCTGCGGACCGGCCCGTGTCCATCATCAAGAACGGCGTGGAACTGACCGCCCAGTGCAACTTCCAGCAGATTTGCGGGTTGCAGCGCCCGCAGCTCCTGGCCGAATGGGTCATGCGCTAGCCCTTGCGGGGCACACCCGGCCTTGAGGCGACGTCTACCATGCACAAAGATTGTATGTCTGACCCCCTTTTTTGGGTTCTTGTTTTCCCTGCCCTGGCCGTTTCCGGCCTGCTCATCCAAATGATTCTGTCACTCTTCAGCTGTTGCGCCACCTTCAAGCTCAGGGGGCGGACCATCCCGCTCAAATGGTGGATGATTCCTGCCGCCGGGGCGCTTTGCGGTTTGTTGTGGTTTCTTGCGGTGCTCTATGTCCTTCTCCCTGCCTCATGACAAACAACCACAAATAATTGTTGCGATTATTGGTGTAACACAAAATTCCGGAAACCTTCACCGGAATGGTGCATACCTGTAACAAATCGGGTCGTTTAAATACGTTCCCGGCGTAGGTTCTTCTCCTGTAGTGATCGCAAGCCGTCGGCATTGCGCCGACGAGGGAGGGGGAACCGATGAAACTCAGCGTCAAAATGCTTTTGTTCTGTCTGCTGATAGGCGTTTTGCCTTTGGCGGGCATGGCCGGTTACAGTCTGCATATCGCATCAGGGAGTCTGAAGGGCCAGGCCTTCAGCAAGCTGGCCTCCCTCCGGGAGGCCAAATCTCATGAACTCGAGAGCCTGATCCGAATCTGGAACAAGGACATCACCATGTATTCCGAGGCGCGGTATGTATACAGCGCCCTGGTCCGGCTGCGGGACATCGTTTTCTATGCGGCCAAGCCGGGCCGGAAAATGGATGTGGCCGACGAGGATTTTGCCAATGCCATGAAACAGGTGACCGGGGAGTTTACCCCGTGGCTCAAGTTGCGGGGATATGCCGACGCCTTGATCCTCGATGATACCGGCCGCGTCGTGTTTTCCGCTGCCCGGGGTCGGGAGCTGGGTGAGGATATCACCGACGGCCCGCTCTCCAAGAGCAAACTGGTCAGGGCCTGGGAGCGGGCGCTCGCGGGGGAAACCGTGTTCATTGACTTCCATCCCTATCAGCCCATGAAAGGCCTGCCCTGCGCCTTTGTCGCCGCGCCCATCCGGCGCCACGGCCTGGAGATAGAGGGGGTGGCCGTCCTGCGCATACCCATCGAGTCCGTGAACATGGTCATGCGCACTCGGGCGGGCATGGGAAAAACTGGAGAAGCATACCTCATAGGGGGAGACGGGCTGATGCGGTCCGATCTTTTTTCTGATCCCAAAGGCCATAGTGTGGTTGCCTCTTTTGCCGATCCGCGCCGAGGCGTCATGCGATCCGAATCCGACCTTCGTGCGCTCAAAGGCGATGACGGAAACACCAAATGCATCGACTATCGCGGTCAAGAAGTGCTGTCTGCCTATGCCCCGATTCCGGTGGGCGACACCACCTGGGGGCTGGTGGCCAAGATCGACGCCTCCGAGGCCCTTGCCCCTGTGCGACGGCTTGAAAACGCCGCCATGGTGGTTGGCGGCAGTTCTGCGGCCGGTATCGCGCTGCTGACGCTGTTGTTTCTCTGGTTTGTCCTGCTCAAGCCGTTGGCCGGGTTGCGGGCATACGCCGGGAAAGTGGCTGAAGGTGATCTCGAGGCCAGGCCAGAAGGGGTGTTCAAGGCGGAGTTGCAGCAGGTCTCAGTGGCTATCGAACAGATGGTTCATAACCTGGGCGAGAAGATGCAGGAGGCAGAAGCTGCCTCATCTCTTGCTCAGGCCCGTGCCGTGGAAGCTGAAGCAGCCTTTGTCAGGGCCGACAACGAACGTCGGGCACGCAACGACGCGGCCAAGGCCCAGCGCGAAGGGATGCTCCAGGCCGCCGGGATGCTTGAATCCGTAGTCATGGGGATGAAAGAGGCATCGGCCACGGTCAATGCGGAGTCCGACCTGATCATGCAGGGGGCCAACAGCCTGAGCAGTCGCGTGGAAAGTACGGCTGCGTCCATGGAGGAGTTGGCCGGGTCCATCCGCGAGGTGGCCGGAAATGCCGAAAGGGCTTCCATGGAAGCGGGAGCGGCCCGGCAGCGAGCTGATGAGGGTTCAGATGTGGTTCGCAAAACCGTTAGGTCCATCGGCGATGTTCATGTCATTGCCGAGGCGCTCAGGCGGCAGGTGTCCAACCTGGGAACCAAGGCGGATTCCATCGGAAAAGTCATGAACGTCATATCTGACATAGCGGATCAGACCAATCTTTTGGCCCTGAATGCCGCCATCGAGGCGGCCCGGGCGGGCGAGGCGGGCCGAGGGTTTGCCGTGGTGGCCGACGAGGTTCGCAAACTGGCCGTGAAGACCATGGACGCCACGCGGGAGGTGGGCAATTCCATCGCCGCCATCCAGTCCGATGTCCGCGAGAATATCAAGGCCATGGACCAGGCCGCGGAAAAAGTGGACACGGCCAACAATCTGGCCGGAGAGTCCGGCACGGCTTTGAGCGAGATCATGGGATTCTTCGACACCACCCTGGGGCAGGTCCAGGCCATTGCCTCGGCCAGCACCCAGCAATCACAGGTTGGGGAGGAAATCAATCTGGCCGTGAGCGAGATGGATGTGGTTTCCTCCAGGACGGTCGAGGCCGTGGCCGAAACCAGTGGGGCCATCAACGCGCTGACCGGGCAGATCAACACCCTTTCCAAGCTTCACGGATTGTTCATGTTGCTCGGCGAGGGCACGGTGCAGAGAAAGGTTGAAGCCCTTGCCAAGGTCCCGGATTTGGCCGTTCGGAACCCGGAAAAGCAGTTCCGTGTGCTGGAGCGGGTTGTGCAGGAGAATCCGAGTCTGGAAATCGCCAGGATAACGGATGACAGGGGCGTTCAGGTGACACGGTCCGCCATGGCTCATCATGCGCCAAAAGGCACGGCTCGGAGCGGGCCGGGATTTGACTGGTCCGAGCACGAATGGTTCCGGGAGCCCAGGCGCACAGGCGAGAGTTTCATTTCAAACATTCATTATTCCGAATCCATAGACGATTACTGCCTGACCGTGTCCACGCCCATAAAGGATCGGGAGGGGAAGCTTCTGGCGGTTCTGGCCGTGGATGTGCGTCACGGCGAAACGGGTGAGAGGATGAGAAAGGCCGCCTGATGCAGCCTCGTTGTCGATGTATTGCCATGGTCCGGTCATGATCGTTTCATCGTGATCGGATAATTGAAGAGGCAACTAGGAGGGTACGCAGATGATCTGGTTTTCGCACAAGAAATACACGGCTGAATACTATGCGGTTCGGTTGGCTGAAATGTGCCGGCATGCGCGATTTTCCACCCGGTGCATGACCGCCGTGGCTGGCGCTTCGGTCCTGGCGATGACCGTGGCGAACATGGGGTTCATCTACGCCCTGTAGCGGCGTATCCCGTAAAGCAGCGCGACAAGGGCCGCCAGGCCGAAGACCCAGGCCAGGCCTGAGACCGGCAGAGCGGATTCGTCAACAACGTGCCGGACGGGCTGGTTCGTGATCTCGGCTCCCGGTGGCGCCTTCAGGCCGAATCGCGTCAAGGCCGTGCCGTCGAAGCGCAGTTCGGGACGTGTCGGTTCAGGCAGCATCTCCTGCACGGCTTCGCCCTGGCCGATGCGCGTCACCAGCCGGGCCGCATCGCGGCCTATGGTCCGGCCGGAGATCATCCATCCTCCCAGAACCCCGGAATCGGGCCAAGCGTCGCGGACGACAAAGATGGGGGATGTGCCGTGGCTTCGGAAAAGCCCGGAGAGTTCCTCATCGGACACGGGGTTTCCCTCTCGGTCTTCGGCAAACCCCAGGAACAAGACAGCGCCTGAGGAGGGTACGCTGGAAAGGGTTTCCGCGAGCGTCTTCACGTCAAGTCCGTTGTCATCACCCGGCTCGAATCCGGGAAACATGATTTGTGCCCTGTCCGTGTACTGCTGCATGGCCAGCCGGACGTCTTCCATGAGGGGGGTGGCGCTGTGAGATGCGTCGGCTATGGCTACAACGAGATTGATTCCCGGACACATGGAGAATATGAGGTCAACCGATCCCTTGAGGTCGAACTCCATGGGAATGCCGGTACAGTTGCCGCTCTGTGTCAGGACGCGCGTGTCGGGCCTGCCCATGGAACAGAAAATCACGGCGGCGCCGGGAAAAAGGTCATCGCCATATTTGCGGGCAAAGGCAAAGGCCGTTTCCCCATTGGCGACTACGGCCAGGGGGGTAACTCCGGCCAGCTCCTGGGACAGCCGCTCGAACACGTCGTCAAAAGCATCCTCGTCCATGCTCCGGGCCTGCAGAAAGATCTGGCGGACGTCTGCACTGTCGTTAAGTTCGGCGGTCAAACCGGTGGCAACATCCTGTGTCCAGGCAGAGGGATTCGATTCGGAATGGAGCAGAAGGACGAGATCCCGTGCTGCAGCCGGAACAGGGAAAAGGCTTAAGGAGCCGAGTATTATCAGCAATCGTAACCACATAACATACTCGTTTCAAAGGTTATACTTGATCGTCAGTGTTCGATAGCTGTCGACCCATAGGGCGGAAATCGCAGTTATTCCGGGGCAGAACAGACCCTGTTGCGACCGGTGTTTTTGGCCCGGTAGAGTGCGGCGTCCGCAGTGCCCACCAGATCTCCGAGAGTCGCTCCTTCTGTCCATTCCGACACGCCGATGGAAACCGTGAAATTGAGGGAGGTGTCTGCCAGTTGTCCATTGGTGCGGACACGGAAGTCATATTGCTCCACATCGGCTCTCAACGCCTCGGCCTTGATGGTGGCCCAAGCGAGGTCCATGCCTTTCATGACGATGACCAGCTCCTCACCGCCGTAGCGGGCTGCAAATCCTTCATACTGGATGGCGTGCGCGTTGATGATCCGGGCCAGGGCGCGGAGCACGTCGTCGCCGGCCTGGTGTCCGTACGTGTCGTTTACCTTCTTGAAGTGATCCACATCGATCATCATCATGGCCAGGGGCGCGGGGGTCTCTGCTTGCTCTTCCTCGACGCTCTTGAGGTAGGCCTCGAGGGAACGCCTGTTGTGCAGGTCCGTGAGCAGGGGGTCAAAGTCGGCAGTCAGTCTGAAGTGTTCAGCCTTGGCGTTGAGCACTCGGGCTTCCTCGCGGAATTCCTCGATGATTTCCTGGAACATCCCTCGGACTTTATCAACGATGTGGGATTTCTTTGTGCCGTCTTTGATCACCTCGACAGTTTCTTTCTGAAAGGTGGTCAGCCTGTAGTCCTGGCGTTCGTTGGCCCCGTGCATGGTGCTGATCATCTCGTCCATCTCGTTGAGGAGCAGGGCTGCGGTCCGTTTCTCCTGAGTCAGGGCCTCTTCCATTTCAAGGGCACCGATGTTTTGCATGATGTACATGTCGAGCATGGCTATAATGGCGTCCAGGTGTTCTTCAGAAAAATCCTTGGTGACGAGCTGGTCGCATATTTCTCGTTGAATTTCCGATTTTTTTTCATCGGAATAGATAGAAAGGCGGGCGAGCAGATTGCGCACGAAAAGGACAATGGCCATCCAGTCCGAATCATTGGCAACTCCCGCCTCCTGAAGCCGTTTGGCAAAAATATCGATTTCTTTGCAGGAATTGGTTTTCATTGCGGGTGATCACTTTAGCTGAAATTTGGATTCACTGAATGTTGCGGTCTACCTCTGTCAGAGGCCGATTAACATCCATTAACCGCACTGTTCAAGAAGAAAGGGGATAAAAAAGGAGAGAGATAAAAAAAAGTGCGCCTTGCCGGATTCTCCGGCTTGGTACCAGGGCCAGACATTTCAAAATATACACTTTATGACGGCCTGGTGCGTTTATAATTGGCGCACGGCGCTCTTTGTATGAGCGGGGCGACTCGATTCGCCAGATGTGTTTAAGAAGAAATCGGTATCTATTTCCTCGCACCCTCCGTCAGAGATTTATTCCATTCCCCGCAAGCGGGGAGCCTCAACCCTTGATTAATATATACGCCTCTCCAATTGTTGAAGCAAGGGGTTGGCAGCTGAAAAGCGGTCGATTCAGTGCAACCTTCGGTCAGGGTTGAAGATAAAAATGAAAAAAGTGTGTGGGGTGTGCCGGGTCACCGGGCGGAGACAGGGAAAACAGAGAAGATGCAATTATGACAACATATTACCAGTAGGTATAAAAGGCAAGCACAAAGCCGGAAATGCCGAAACAAGCATGTCCGACCGCCAAGCTTGATGAAAGCTTAAAGCTTTTGACCGTCTTCAAATGGGTCGCTGATCAGGTCCATGACCCTGGTGAGATCAAGCCTGTGGGTATTTGCCCCCTGGGCGGCGAGGTCCTGCCCCAGGCTTTTGAGGCTGTCCTCGGCTTCATGGGTTTCCTCGCGGCCGAAATTCTTCGCGACCACGGAAAGGGCGTCATCGAGTCCTTCTGCGGCGCGGGCCTTGAGTTCCTGTATGCGGGCGCGGGCGGTGTCGGTGCTGTGTTGTATCTGAATCTGTTCAATAGCGGGCATTTTGTTCCTCCTTGCAGGGTGCAGAGAGTAGAGCAAGACCCGTGCGCGATTATGAATTTCCTTGTAATCCGCAATATTAAGATTTCTAAAGGAGCTTGCCCGGCAGCATTTTCCGCTTGTACCTGACCGGCACCAGGAAGAGCGTCAGGAGAATCAGGCCGAAAAACAGGGCGTACGCCACAGCGAATTGGGTCTGGCTGAAATCCTGAAACAGAATTCTGGACGCCCAGTGGCCTACAAAGGATTGGCTTTGGCCCGGTCCGGCCTGTCCCCCGGTCCGTCTGAGCATCCCTTCCCATACGGTCAGTGGACAGAGTTTCCCTGCCATGGTTTCCAGGAGCACGAATCCCATGAGTCCAACGTGGGACCAGCGAAACCAGGGGTTGTGCACGAATGCCAGGCCTGCCAGCCTTCCGATCCAAATGACCGGCAGGCTCAAGGCGTTGAAGGCGGCTATGGTGAAGTGGAGGACCAGGATTATGTCGGCCCAGAACAGCACCTGTGCGTCGGTCATCGGTCTATTCTCCCAACCCGTCCAGAAACCGGTTCAGCCCGTCCGAATATCTTCGTCCGGTCAGGAGAAAGCCGCTGTTGTGATCGCCCTGAAGCTCCAGAAAGGTCTTTGGCCCCAGGTAGTTGTCATGGAGCCTGCGGCCCAGGGCATAAGGCACCACGTCATCGTCCGGGCTGTGCAGGAACAGGGCGGGCAGAGGGAGTCCTGCCAGTTCGGTGGCACTGTCATACTGGTACCGAGACAGCAGCCGTACCGGCAGCCAGGGGTAGATGTACGCGCCCATGTCCGGCACCGAGGTGAAGGTGGACTCCAGGATCAGTCCTGCCGGGGGCGTGTCAGTTTCTGCAAGTTCGCGGGCCAGTCTCGCGGTGACGGCTCCGCCCAGGCTGCGCCCGAACAGGACGATGGTGCGCGGATCGGTCCCCTGTTCTCGGACAAGCCAGTCCCAGGCGGCCCGGGCATCGGCACGGGTGGCCTCCTCGCCGGGTTCGCCCTGGCTCTGTCCATAACCGGAGTAGTCGTATATCAGCACCGACAACCCAAGATCGTGAAAAATGCGCAACGATTCCAGTCGGTGGGAAAGGTTGCCACCGTTGCCGTGGGAAAAGAGCAGGGTGAAGCGCGGCGCATCTGCCGGCAGCCACCAGCCGTGAATCCATGTCCCGAGCCGGTTGGTCAGCCGGATATCCTCATACGCCAGCCCGATCTGTTTCGGAGTGGCCGTCAGTTCAGCCCTTGGCATATAGAGTAGTTTTCGTTGGGAAAAAAACACCCAGACCGCCACCGCCGCATAGCATAGGGCGAACAGCCCCAATATCTTCACTGCAGTCCACATGGGGGAAACATACACGCATGAATGGCTTTTGTAGACCCTTTCCATTTGTCCGGCCTTGAATTACCGTGCGGGCATGAATATCGCAGGCATAATTCTCGCCGGAGGACTCGGCACCCGCATGGGGCACGTCAAAAAGGCGTTTATGGAAATCAGCGGCAAAACCATCCTGGATAGGCTGTTGGCGGTTTATCGTCCGCTTTTTCCTGAAATCCTTATCTCGGCCCGCGACAGAAAAGACTACATTATGTATGACTTTCCCGTTGTCGAGGACCGGTTTGAAGCACGCAGCTCCCTGACCGGCATCCACGCAGGACTGCATGCCATGACTGCCTCCCACGGGTTCATGGCCGCTTGTGACGGTCCGTTTCTGCAAGCCGGGTTGGTGCAACGCCTCCTGGCAGAGGTGTCCCCTGATGTCGACGTGGTCGTCCCCATCAAGGAGGACGGCTACTGCGAACCGCTGTGCGCGGTCTATTCCAAGCGCTGCCTGCCTTTCATCGAAGCGCAACTCAAGCGCGGCGATTTCAGAATCATCGAATTCTTCGACCGGGTGAAGGTCAAGGAAGTGCCGGTCGCCCTGCTCAGGCAAGGCGACCCCCATCAGGTTTCCTTCTTCAACGTCAATTCCCCCGAAGACCTCAAACAAGCTGAACTGCTGGCCGCTGAACTCGGCCTGTAGGAAGCGGCTTTCCAGAGGAAGAGAGCCGTTGTTTGGGGGCCTGGCGGTCCCCAAAGGCACTCCTAGTTGGAAGGGCTCTTCAGAACATCCCTTCCCGCGAAGCGGCACCAGAAAGTTTGGGAAAAGGAGGGGATGGGGGTCCGGGGG